>CAMGEN010000001.1:0-111494 GCA_946055075.1 uncultured Verrucomicrobiota bacterium
TCGCCCCCGGCTCGAAAGCCTTGCGTGCATCAATTCAAAAAGTGGGATAAGGGTGGCTTTTTTCGTGCGGTTGCATTCGCACGATTGATTATGATATAATATATTCTCAATTTCGAACTGAAAGGAAAAGATACCTATGAAGATGACATGGCAGCCCTCGAAGCTTAAGAGGAAAAGGAAAATCGGTTACCGCGCGCGTAAGGCGACGAAGGGCGGACGCAAGGTCCTCGCTTCCCGCCGTGCGAAAGGCCGCAAGCGCCTGACGCAGGTCTGAGGTTGATCCGAAATGTCCACGCGACTCCCCGGCGCGAAGTACAAGTGTATCTTCAACCGGGGACGTTCCGTAAAGGGACGTCTCCTTGTCGCGTGGGCGCTTCATTCTGAAGACGCCGACCGACAGGCCGGCGTTGTCGTTTCCAAGAAGTCCTTCCACAATGCCGTGGACCGCAACCGCGCCAAGCGTTTGATGCGCGAGGCCTATCGGTTATTGGTGAAGGAAGATGCGGTTCCGGAGAAGACGGAATTCATCTTTATCGGACGCTCTTTCATAAAGGGCAAGAAGGTCGCGGATGTTAAAGCGGATATTGCAGCTGTTTGTAAGAGGTTATCAGGTCACGTTAAGTCCGATGCTGGGCGGAGCGTGCCGGTTCGAGCCGAGCTGCAGCAACTACATGATCGAGGCGCTGGAGATCCACGGCGCGGTGAAGGGAACACTGCTGGGGTTGTGGAGAATTCTCAGGTGCCATCCGTTCGGAGCATACGGGTATGATCCGGTGCCGCCGAAGGGCCGCTGGAGGAATGATTTCGGGCAAGAGAAGAGGTAAGAGTGAAGAATTGTGGAAGTAGTATTTTTTGATGCTCCGGCGTCTACCAACTATCAACTACCAACTACCAACTTATCGTTATGAATAAGATCGAGAAAATTATCTGTCTGGTGCTGGGCGCAGTCCTTGCGTGGTACATCTGGTCCGAAATGGGCAAGTCGAAGGAGCGCGCCGCGCAGGCGGGGAATATCGCCGTATCCCCTCGCTCTGACTCGCGCGCCGAAACCTCGGTTGCCGCGACCTCCGTCGCGGCTGAGAAGAACAAGGCAGAAGTAGCGAAGGTTGCTCTTCCTGCGGTTCCGGAGCAAACGGTCACGCTCGAAAATTCGCAATTGAAGCTCGAGCTCTCCTCTTGGGGCGCGGTCGTTAAGAAGGCGACGCTGAAGGAGTACGCGAAGGATTGCGGCGAGATTTCCGAAAAGAACCCGGCGGTGGTGTTTGATTTCGCAGCTGCTCCTCTCGGCGAGCTCGGCGGGGTTGCTGGGCTTGCGCCGAATGCGGCTTACGAGGTTCGCGATATCACCTCCAATTCCGTCGTGTTCGTCAATGCGGTCGTAACGCGCAGGATCACGCTCGGCGACGACTTCCGGGTGACGTTCGACGAGACCTTCCACTCTAGACCTCAACCTTCGACCTCAACCTCTTCTCTTTCCCTCGGCTCGATGTCGATGGGCAATTCCAAGAACGATCAGCTGTCGATCGACTCCTGGGCGATGGATATCGGCAAGGGCAAGGCTGGCGTCGTTCATCACTACGAGGGCGATTCGCCGCTCAAACCGTTCCTCGTCGGCGGATATTCCGGCGGCTGCTCGGGCAGCTCTTCCGCGGCGGGAATGCCGCGGAGTCAGTCCGTCAAGTTCCCTGGCGCCCAGAAGTGGATTGCGCTCAAGAACCGCTTCTTCGTCACTGCGCTCTGCTCCTCCACCTCGTCCAATGTCGGATTCGACACGACAGTTACGCGTGACATGCGCGAGACGAATTACCGTCCGGACACGATCGCCGCGAAGGTCCTCTTCACGGAGCCGGCGGCGCAGCGCACGAGCGTGTTCTTCGTCGGACCTAAGAAGCAGTCGCTCCTGTGGGATCTCGGAATGCGCGACGTGATGGATTTCGGCATGTGGCGCTGGATCTGCTATCCGATCGTTTCGGTGCTTAACTTCTTCAACGACTGGATTCCGAACTACGGCGTCGCGATCATCCTTCTTACGATCCTGGTCCGTCTCATCTTTTGGCCGCTCACCCGGAAGTCCACCGAAGGCATGAAGAAGATGCAGGAGATCCAGCCGCTCATGAAGGAGATCCAGGCGAAGTACAAGGATAATCCGCAGCGGCTGCAGCAGGAGACCTGGGCGCTCTACAAGGAGAAGAAGGTGAATCCGCTGAGCTCGTGCCTGCCGATGTTGATCCAGATTCCCGTCTTCATCGCGCTCTTCAACGTGCTTCGTAGCGCGGTCGAACTCCGCTACGCGCCGTTCCTCTGGATCTGCGACCTCTCCGAGCCGGAGGGACTCCTCGCGGCGTATCTGCCGTTCGGCGGACTCAACATCCTGCCGATACTGATGGCCGTCTCCACCGGACTCCAGAGCTACTTCACGCCGTCCGCCGGCGATAAGAACCAGCAGAAGATGATGACCGTCTTCATGCCGGTGATGATGCTGGTGATGTTCTATTCGTTCCCCGCGGCGCTCTCGCTCTACTGGTTCCTGTCGAATCTCTTCTCTATCGTCCAGATGTGGCTTATCCGCCGTCAGACCGCGGCGAAGTAACGATTGTCGAATCAAAGGAGGATTATCATGGAAGGACTCAAGATCAAGCCTCAGGGCAGTTGTATGTGGGACGCCGCATCGCTCGGCGAAATCATGCTTCGTCTCGATCCGGGCGACGGACGTATCCACACGACGCGCAAGTTCGATGTCTGGGAGGGCGGCGGCGAGTATAACGTCGTGCGCGGACTCCGCCGCTGCTTCGGACTCAAGACCACCGCGGTAACCGCCTTCGCCGACAATCCCGTGGGACGCCTCGTCGAGGACTTCATGCTCCAGGGAGGCGTCGACACGAGCCATATCCATTGGGCCGAGTTCGACGGTATCGGCAGGAACGTCCGTAACGGACTCAACTTCGTCGAGCGCGGTTACGGTTGCCGCGGCGCGCGTTCGTGCGCCGACCGCGGACTCACCGCAGTTTCGCAGCTCAAGCCCGGAATGATCGACTGGGATCAGCTCTTCGGCAAGGAAGGGGTCCGTTGGTTCCATACCGGCGGCATCTTCGCCGCGCTTTCCGAAACCACCGCCGACGTCTGTATCGAGGCGCTTAAGGCCGCGAAGAAGTACGGCACGATCACCTCTTATGACCTCAACTTCCGCGCGTCGCTCTGGAAATCCATCGGCGGCAAGCAGAAGGCCCAGGAGGTTAACCGCGAAATCGCTAAGTACGTCGACGTGATGATCGGCAACGAGGAGGATTTCACCGCCGCGCTCGGCATCGAGGTGGAAGGCGTCGACAAAAACATGACGACGCTCCCGATCGAGGGCTTTCGGAAGATGATCGAGAAGGCCGTTTCCATCTATCCTAATTTCAAGGCGGTCGCGACTACGCTCCGCAGCGTGAAGTCCGCCACAATCAACGATTGGTCCGCTATCTGCTGGTATAAGGGCGAACTTAAGCAATCTATCCGGCGTCCTGGTCTCGAAATCTACGATCGTGTAGGTGGCGGTGATAGCTTCGCTTCTGGTCTTATCTACGGATTTTTGACCTTCGACGATGCGGAAAAGGCAGTTAACTATGGCGCTGCGCATGGCGCGCTCGCGATGACGACCCCGGGCGATACCTCGATGGCGACCAAGGCCGATGTCGAGAAACTCGTCGGCGGCGGATCTGCCCGCGTGGACCGCTAACTCTCGTTTATTGTTTTTGGTGTTGCATTGCCCACGGTGATTATGATATACTACGCGCAATTCATTCACCGAAAGGAGTAGATAACAATGGTTAAACTGAGAATGCGTCGTACTGGTTGCACCAACCACGCGACCTATCGTATTGTCGCCGCTGACGAGCGTTCGCCTCGTGACGGCAAGTTCCTCGAGATCCTGGGCTGGTACGACACCCAGATCAAGGAAAACAATTTCCAGATCGATCTCGCCAAGGTCGACAAGTGGCTCAAGAACGGCGCCAAGCCTTCTACGACGGTCGCTTCCCTGATCCGTCGCGCGAAGAACCCCGCCATCAAGCCCCATCACGCTACCCCGGCCAAGAAGGTCGAGGCCAAGAAGGAGGCCTAAGCCATGGGTATCAAGCTTATTGATAAGATCAACGCCGAGCAGACCGCCGGTCTCGCCGCGAAGAACTTCCCTGAGTTCCGTACGGGCGACATCGTCCGCGTCTCGATCAAGATCAAGGAAGGCGACAAGTTCCGCGTCCAGGATTTCGAGGGCAAGGTCCTCGCGATTGACAACGGCCGCAAGAGCATCACCGGCAACTTCACGGTCTCCAGTGATCGTTACGGTGTCCGTGTTGAGAAGCTCTTCCCGTTCAACAGCCCCGCTATCCAGGCGATCAAGGTCGTCAAGCAGGGTAACGGATGGCGTGCGAAGCTCTACACCGAGCGCACGTTCTGCTCGCACAAGGCGGTCCGTAAGCTCGTCAAGAAATAAGGTTCGGCTTTCACAAGCACCTTATCATTTCGGTGGATGAAAACGGCGCGAGAGGATTCCTCCCGCGCCGTTCTTTTGGTATAATAAGAGTATGGATAAGTTTCATAAGAGAGGACCCCGCGAAATGGTCACCGGCGGGGAGTGGATTTACGGACGCAACCCCGTGGAAGAGGCGCTTGCCGCGGGGCGCCGCACGGCGAGCGAGATCATCCTTCCGCCCGTGTTTCCGGAAGAGGACGAACAGTTGCAACGCATTCGTGACGAGGCGCGTTCCCGTCGTCTCGTTATCCGCACGATGGAGCGCGAGCAGCTTGATAAGCTGACCCGTTTCGGACACCATCAGGGCTGTGCCCTCAAGACGACCGGTTACCCTTACGTCGGTTTCGAGGAACTTCTGCAGGCGGTCGAAGACGACGAGAACGCGCTGATCGTGGTGCTCGACCATCTCGAGGATCCGCAGAACGTCGGGTCGATTCTGCGCACGGCCTGCGCGATTGGCGCGACTGGCGTGATCATCCCAGAAGACCGCGCCTGCGGAATCACTCCGGCAGCGGTCCGTGCTTCTGCCGGCGGTGCCGAGCACATCAAGGTCGCGCATGTCGTCAATCTGCCGCGGGCGATGAAGGATCTCAAGGATGCCGGCATCTGGTTTACCGGCCTCGACTGGGGCGAAGATGCCAAGCCCTACACCGAGATCGATTTCAAGGGACGCGTCGGACTCGTCGTCGGCGCTGAAGGCGCTGGTATCTCTCGTCTTGTCCGCGAGAACTGCGACTTCATCGCCGAGCTCCCGATGCCCGGCGGCTTCGAGTCGCTCAACGCCGGCGTCGCCGCCGCGGTCACGATGTACGAGATCATCCGCCAACGCGGATAACGCTGCTAGGGAGCATGTCTGGTGCGGAGATTATTCATCAGATCCGCCGACATGTTCCTTACGGGCCGGATTGGGTTCTGATATTGGCGCAACTATCAGGCAACTGACGCTTGCGTGCCTTACGGCTTTGAATATATCTCGCCATCGATCAAGCGGTCAGTTTCGCGGATGATCTCGGTCAGCGGCAGGCGGGAGAAGCTTTTCTCGCATGAATACGTCTTGTATCCGCGGCCGCAGTAATCGCCGTGAATCATACGGTCGACGAATCCGGGATTTGCTTTTGCCGCGTTCGGGAGCGAGAGCGCTTCGCGCGCTTCGTCGGAGACGGCGAAACCGGGATGCGAGGTCAGCGATTTTAGTGCGGAAAGGCTGTTCTCCTTGGAGACGCCGTAGAAATCTTGGAGGGCGAAATAGGCTTCTGACAACACGAGATCGGAGATGAAGAACGTATCCCCCGCCAATTGCCGACGGTAGATCCGTGTAATCGCGTTCGCGGCGAGTCGGGGCGGCTGGTTAGTCAGAAGACGTAGCAGAACCGCGGTGTCGAGTCCGTGGGTCATCAGCTCCTCCTTTCCGCTTTCCGTTTCTGTCCGATCACGCGGCGAATCGTCTCCATGTCGTGCGGACCGTCGAGATGTTCGCGGATGTAGGGTGCGGCCAGACCGGCCCATGGAGGCGGAGTCATCGTCTGCCGTTCGTCATCCGGATTCGGAACACCATCGGAGTCGATGCCGTTCGCACGTCCGTTGACATAGGCCGTGATGAAGGTGATCGTGGCATTGCGGATCGTTTCCCCGTTCGCCGCTGCCTTGATCTTGAATTGACGATAAAGCGCGTCTGGAATATCCAGTGTCGTTTTCATGGTAAACAGTATATATTGTTATATTGCTTTTGTCAATATGGGGCCCTTGGGCGAGCGCTGCAAGTTCAAGGCTGTGGATTGATTATGATATAATGTCATCTGGTTATCGGATGGCAAATGAGCAGAAGTTATCTTGAGTATTGCGTTGAGGAACTCGCGGCGGAAGGGAAGGTGACGCCGAGCGGGGCGAAGTCGCTCGCGCATGTCGTCGCCGTGGTGCCGACTGCGCAGAGCGGACGCAGACTGCGGCTCGCGCTCGCGAGAAAATTCGGTGCGATCGTTCCGCCGGAGATCAAGCTTCCCGAACAGCTGGTTCTCGACACCTCCGATCCGACTCTTGCGTCGCGCGCGGATGAGCTGATCGCATTCCACGCTGCCCTTGAGAATCGTAGCGGAGGACTCCAGTCCTCCGCAGATGAGTCATTCTCTCTTTCCGCACAGCTTTCCGATCTGCGGCGGATCCTCTTCGAGAAGCGGCTCGAGTTCGTCGATGTCGCGGAAGCGGTGGATGAATTCGACCGCGAGCGCTGGCAGGAACTCGCTGAACTCGAGAAGAAGTATTACGCCGAACTCGAGAAGCTCGGTAAACGCGACCGGATCCTGGTAGTGAAGAGAAATGTGGTAGTGGGAAGTGGTAGTGGTACAGAGGACGTGCTGGATTCTCGGAAGTTGAATGGTGGTGGGCAGCGGATGTTCCGTTTCGATCAGGAATATCTGAATCCGCAACTCTTCACTCTTCACTCTTCACTCCTCACTTCTTCCATCGTTCATTGTGCGACGGCTGCGGACGAGGCGGAGCGGATCGCAGAATACTTCGCCGCGGTGAAGCCGGACGAGGCGCTGCCGGCGTTGTGCGTGGCGGACCCCGAGATGTTTGCGGAGCTGAAGAGCGCGTTCGAGGCGAAGGGAATGAAGATCCACGATCCGTCGCGGACTAAGCTTTCCGCTTCTTCGCTCGGACACCTCGTGCAGCAGATTTCCGAACTGGTGCGGACGCAGTCCTATCAGGTGTTTTCGTCCTTCATCCGCGGTGGCGACGTGCGGCGCTGGCTGTGCGAGGAGTGCGAGCTCACGGACGAGGAGATGACCGCCGTGCTGATCGATCTCGACAACCGTCAGCAGGAACTTTTGCCGGACAAGATCGACGATATCGCTCCGAAGACGGAGAAGAAGCTTCGCCGCGTGTTCGAGTTCGTCAAGGTGCAGCTCCGTAAGAAAGGCGTCCGCGGAATGCTCGAGTCGATCTTCAGGAGCCGCACTCTCGACGAGCGGGACGAGTCCGCCCGCGAATTCGCCGCGGCTGCGGAGTGCGTTAACGAGATCCTGCCCTATGCGGACAACAAGGAACTGTTCGCGCGGCTGCTGGATGAGGCCGCGTATTCGCTGGAACCGGACGAGGGCGAGGTGATTGTGACGGACGGATGGCTGGAGCTGCCGTTCCTTGATGCGGATGAACTGGTGATCGCCGGCTTCCGCGAAGGATGCGTGCCGGAAAGCGTCGTCGGACACCCCTATCTTCCCGATTCGCTTCGCACGAAACTGGGACTTACCGACAACGCCGCGCGCGAGACGCGCGATCGCGCGATCTTCGCGCTGGCGTGTGGACGGAGCGGAAAGGATTCCGCATCCCCAGTTGGAAGGACGAAGATTTTCTTTCATACGCTGGATGCGAAGGGTGATGTACTCAAGCCTTCCCGTCTGCTGTTCGAGACGGACGATGACGCGGAGCTGATCCGGCGCGTCAAGGACTTCTACGGTACCCAAGCGGGCACCTCTCCGTCCTCCGCGGCGGATCTGCCGCGGCAGTGGAAGCTGAAGCTGCCGATTCCGCCTGAGTACGAACAGCTCGCGAAGATCTCGCCGACGAGGCTTGACGGATATCTTCGCTGTCCCTTCACCTATTTCCTCCGTCGCAAGGATATCCTCGGCGACAAGCGTCTTGACGACCGTGCCGAAGAACTCGCTTCGTGGGAGTACGGCAATCTCGCGCACGAGGCGCTCGAGGTGTGGGGGCTTTCCGAGCTTAAGGATTCGGACGATGTGGACGTGATCTACGAGTTTCTCGAACGACGCGTGGACGCTCAGCTGGTCGATCGGTTCGGACTCGCCATTCCCGCGATCGTCGCGATGCAGGGTGAGAGCGTGAAGCGCCGTCTCCGTAATTTCGCCGCGGTGCAGGCTGCTCATCGTAGAGAAGGCTGGCGTATCGCCGCGGTTGAGAAGAAGCTGGAGATCGTGTATGACCATACGCGCTTCCACGGCAAGTGTGACCGCATCGACCGTAACGAATCTACCGGCGAGTGGCGGGTTATCGACTACAAGACCTGGGACAGCGCCGACAAGGTCGCGGCGTTCACGAAGAAGAAGGACGGGACCATCGAGTGGAATTCGCTGCAGCTGCCGATCTACTGCGCGATGCTGGATGTGGATGCCGAAGGCGAATTCGCGGAAGCGAGACTGGAGAAGATCAGCTCCTGTTATTGCGTGCTCGGTAAGACCGCCGCTGACGTGAAGTTCACCGAACCGTTTCAAGGCGGCATGGTCGCTTCGGCCGAGGCGAAGATACGCGAACTGATTTCGCTGATTGAGAAAGGGATCTTCTGGCCTCCCGCGAAGTGCGGCGAATGGAAGTGGGACTACGAGGACTGGATCGGTCCCGATCCGGCGGAGACGATAGACGAGGAGTGGATTGCGGATCAGGAGAAGAGATTAGGTGTCAGGTAGCAGGTGTCAGGTGGTACAATGGAATCTTAAAGTTATAATAGTTATAAGATGGAAGAGTTCGGAACATATAGGAATCTTGAGGTTTGGAAGAAGTCGGTTGAATTGGTCAGGGCGGTGTATTCGCTTCTGAAAAGATTCCCCGCTGACGAGAGATACGCATTGACGGATCAGGTTCGCAGAGCGGTTATTTCTGTTCCTTCAAATATTGCGGAAGGAAATGGGAGAAATTCAAATCGCGATTATGCGCATTTTCTGTCGATTGCCAAGGGGTCGTTATTTGAAGTGATGAACCAGCTTGATATTGCCGTGACTTTGGGGTATATTGAACGTAAGGAAATTCCAGAGGACTTGGCGATAGAGATCAAGAAGATGCTGTTTGCAATGATTCGTAAGTATGAATGACAGCAAAGAGGAAGGTAGCAGGTTGCAGGTAGCAGGTAACACAAAGGATGTTAAAAATTCCACTGTGTCACCTGCCACCTGTCATCTGTCGCCTACAGACCATGCCACCTGTCACCTGTCACCTAATGTCCTGATTGAGGCCTCCGCAGGGACGGGGAAGACGCAGGCGCTGGCCGAGCGGTTGATCGCGCTATTGAAAGAAGGCATCGAACCGCAGGAGATCGTCGCGCTCACGTTTTCCCGTGCCGCAGCCGGCGAGATCTTCGAGCGTTTCGTCACGCTGCTCGCGAAGCAGGCCGAAGAAGTGGTGGCTGGGACTGGTAGCGAGGAAGGTAGCAGGTTGCAGGTAGAAGGTAGCAGGTTGCAGGTAGCAGGTAACACAAAGGATGTTAAAAATTCCACTGTGTCACCTGCCACCTGTCACCTGTCACCTACAGACCCTGCCACCTGTCACCTGTCACCTACAGACCCTGTCACCTGTCACCTGTCACCTATATCTCTTCTCCGCAAGGTCATTGCCACGCAACACCTCTCTCAGATCGGGACGCTTGATTCGTTCTTGATGAAGATCGTGCGGGCGTTTCCGTTGGAGCTCGGACTCAACGGCGAGCTCGAGATGCTGGACGATTTCGAGGCGAAGAGCGAGCGCGCGAAGATCTCGTTCTCGATCCTGCGTCGGACGGATGCGAAGATCAAGAAGAATTTCGTCGCGGCATTCGCGCTCGCGATGAATCACGAAGACGTGCGGAGCTTCGTCGAATCTTATCGTAACTTCATAAGCGATTGGCACGAGAAGGTCGCCGCGCTGCCTGCGGAGTCCGCCTGGGGCGATCCGACTCCCATCTGGGGCGGCCCCAAGGCGTTCACCGGCATCACCGAGAAGGAACTGGCGGCGTCGGCGGATGCAATCGCAGGATTTGAACCTGCAAAGCAGTGGACTGAATTTGCGGAGTGGGTGCGGAATTTCCGCGGCAGTTTTTCCGGCGTGAAGGGCATTGCCAAGAAACTGCTGGAACTGGACGGAGTGTTCGAGGGCGCGACGGTCGAGTTCGCCTTCAACCGCAAGCAGTATGCCTACGGCGGTGACGAGGCGGCGGCGATCAGGACGGCGCTGATGTGCGTGTTCGGATATGTAGTCCGGATGAAGCTGGAACTTGCGAAGGGTGTCTACACGCTGATTTCGGCATTCGAGAAGGAGTACGACGCGAAGGTGCGGCGTAAGGGACGTCTTGTGTTCGCTGATATTCCGCGGTTGATCGCGGAGTTGGACGAGTCCGATCGGCTGGCGCTCGAATACCGGATGGACGCGAGGATCCGCGCGTGGGCCCTGGACGAGTTCCAGGATACGAGCCGCGAGCAGTGGAAGGCGCTCTGGAATCTCATCGACGAGGCGAAGCAGTCCGACGAAAAGTCACTCTTCGTCGTCGGCGATACCAAGCAGGCGATTTACGGATGGCGTAACGGAGACGTCTCGATCTTCGAGAAGGAACACGATTCCGGCGCGTATGAGCTCGGTGAGTTAGTGAAGACGTATCGGTCGGGTTCCGCGATCGTCGAAGCGGTGAACAAGGTGTTCGCCGGAGGTAGGTTGTGTGCGGATTATCCCGCGTGGGAGTGTCCAGAACATGTGTCGGCGAAGCCGGAGATGACGAGCTTCGTCCAGACCGTGGAGGCGGGCGGTCCGTACATGGACGACTTCGTCGAGCCGGTTTACAATGCGCTCAAGGCGGCTGATCCGGTCCGTCGCGGCAAAACCGCCGCGGTGCTGGTGCGCAACAACACGTTCGGACAGCTCCTCTGCGACGAACTCAAGCGTCGCGGCATCAAGGACGTCGTCTGGGAAGGCGAGAAGAAGGTGTTGGGAACCGTGGCGCTCGCGGGCTTCATCGATCTCGTGCAGCTCGCCGAACATCCCGGGGATATGTTGACTTATCGGCATTTCCTGAAGACTCCGCTGGCGGAGCTGGTCGAGGCGAAGGACGCGGGCGAACTGTCGCGGAAGATGGCGGAGGCGTTTACGGCGCGCGGATTGGTCCGTGTGTTCCGCGAACTCCGGGCGAAGCTTCCGCCGGATCCGGAGGGGGCGTGGAGCCGATACACCGAGGAGCGTTATACGGACATGCTCAAGGTGGCGGCGGAATTCGAGATCGGGATGAAGGCGGGAACGCGGCTTTCGGATTTCCGTGGTTATCTTGAGTCCAGGACCAAGCGCGAACTAGCCGAGGAGGGAAAGATCAGGATCATGACGATCCATCGCTCCAAGGGACTCGGCTTTGATTATGTAGTGCTGCCGCTTTATGAGCACGATGCGCTCACGAAGGAACAGCGGGGTCCGCTCGTCGGCGACGACTGGATCCTGCCCGATCCAGGCGCGAAGGTCGCGAAGGCGGTCGGCGGACTCGAACAGGCGTATACGCTCCGTAAGGACCGCGCCGAGCAGGAGGCGCTCTGCACCTACTATGTCGCGATGACGCGGGCGAAGGAGGCGATGACGATCATCCTTCATCCGCAGCCGAAGGGCGCGGCGACCGGAGTGAGAATGAGTGATTACGTGCGGGAGGGAATCGGCAGCGAGGCGGAGCTCGGAGACAGGGGATGGTTCTGCGGTGGAGAGGAAGGTGCCAGGTTGCAGGTAGCAGGTAACACAAAGGATGTTAAAAATTCCACTGTGTCACCTGTCACCTGTCACCTGTCACCTACCGTGAAGCGCGGACCTCGTGTAGCGGTGCGCAAGCGGCTTCCCAGCAAAGGGTTCGTTTCGGGGCAGAGTGCGGGCGAGTTGTTTGCGCCGAAAGGCAATCGCAGGGCGGCGATGGATCGTGGTACGGAGATCCATGCGCAGTACGAGCGGCTCGAATGGTTCGAGGGTGCGGAGAAGCCGGAAGGATTCGTCGAGCTCTGGAGGGAGCGTCCCTTCGAGGTCTTCGCCGACGGCGAGTGGATTTCCGGTCGCTTCGACCGCGTCGTCTTTTACCGAAAAGGTAGCAGGTTGCAGGTAGCAGGAAACACAAAGGATGTTAAAAATTCCACTGTGTCACCTGCCACCTGTCACCTGTCACCTCTTTACGCCGAAGTCCAGGATATCAAGACGGGGCGTCCTAAACCGGATTCCTACTATGAGACGCAGCTCGCGGCGTACCGCCGTGCGGTGCATCTGCTGACCGGCATTCCTCCGGAGCGCATCACCTCGCGGATCCTGCATGTGGGCTAGGCATGACAGAAGTCTTCCGGACCCGAAAGTGGTGGTCATCTATTACCCCTATCGTGTCATCCCGAGCGCGAAGAACTCAAGAGTTCGCGCGGGGCCAAAAACCGTGAATCTCTACGAAAAGGGTGGATTGACCAGGACGGAGAAGATCTGTTAAAATACGCGATAAAGGAGTTGTCGGTAATGGGTGTTTTTGAATTTCTGATGCTATTTTGTTTTGGATTTTCGTGGCCGTTCTCGATCCTCAAGTCGATTCGCTCTAAGTCCACGAAAGGAAAGAGTCTGCTCTTCATGCTCCTCGTCGAGCTCGGTTATGTTTTCGGCATCATCCACAAGGCTCTTTACAACTATAATTGGGTGATCTGGATGTATCTCGTACTCTTTTGTCTGGTAGCCGTCGATCTCTTTCTCTACTGGCGCAACTGGCGTCTCGAGCACCGTCAGGCCAGAACCGCATGACAAAAATGAATAAGATAGCATCCCTTCTGTCTTTAGTCGTTCTCGGTGTTCTCTTGGGTGCCAAACGTTCACGAATCCAGTCATTCCCGTAGACTGGCCAGATCCCGCGATTTATCGCGGGGAAGACGGCATGTTCTATTCCGTAGCGACGATGCTTCGCACGATGCGGCGCTGTCGAACTTCAGCGACCGTCTGACGCTTCTGCAGGAACTCAAGTGGACGAACGACGGCTGGCCGTATTTCGAAGGAAACAAGGCGAAATTGAAGCAGAGTCGGTTCACGTCCGTGTCCGAAGTTCCTGGTATTCGTGATGAAGGATGTCTTAGGATGGCCTTGGGCTAGGATGTGATATAATACGCCATATGAAGATTACAGAGATCATAGCGGGTGGAAAGCCGACAGTCAGTTTCGAGGTGTTCCCGCCGAAGCGGGATGCGGCGCTGGAGCCGGTGAAGGCGGCAGTCGCCGAGATGTCGAAGTCGAAGCCGACGTTCATGTCCGTCACCTATGGTGCCGCCGGCGGCGATTCGTCCGTGAATACGAGCGTGATCGCGTCCTATGTGCAGAGCTGCGGCGTCACCGCGCTCGCGCACCTCACCTGCGTGATGGTGACGAAGTCGGGGATCGCCGCGGAGGCCGGACGGCTCCATGCCGCCGGCATCGAGAACATCCTCGCGCTACGCGGCGACGTGCCGCAGGGGAGCGACCATCCTTCGCCGGAGCATTTCCGTCACGCGGCCGAACTCGTCGAGTATCTGCGTGCGAATTTCCCGCAGTTCTGCATCGGCGGCGCGTGCTATCCGGAAGGACATCCGGAATGCGAGCATCTGCGGGACGACATCGCCCACCTGAAGGCGAAGGTCGACGCTGGGCTTTCATTCCTGACGACCCAGATGTTCTTCGATAACAACATCCTCTACTCGTATCTCGCGAAGATCCGTTCGGCCGGAATTTCGGTGCCGGTGATCGCGGGCATCATGCCGGTCACCAACGCTAAGCAGATCAAGCGCATCTGCGCGCTCTCGGGCACGGCGCTGCCGCCGCGTTTCCGCGCAATCGTCGACCGTTTCGGCGACAGGCAGGAGGCGATGCGCGATGCTGGAGTCGCTTATGCGACGGAGCAGATCATCGATCTTTTCGCGAACGGAGTGAACAACGTCCACGTATATACGATGAACAAGCCGGAGGTCGCGGCCAGGATCATCAAGAATCTTGAGAATGTTATTCGTTAAAAGCATGACGGATTCGGCTGAAGAAGGTAACGGGATTCAGGTAATAGGCAACACAATGGATGTCAAGGATTTTGATGATGCCTCCGTGTCACCTGCCACCTGTCACCCGTCGCCTGTATTCCTAGACGGTGGGTTTGGAACGATGATCCAGGCGGCGGGACTTCCCGCGGGGAAGGATCCTACGGATTGGAACCTTGAGAATCCTGAGGCGGTGCGCTCGGTGCATAAGGCGTATGTCGATGCGGGCGCGGAGATCGTGCTTACCAACACCTTCGGCGCTAATCGTCTCAAGTATCACGGACCTCACGATCTCGGCGAGCTTATCCGCGCGGCGATCGCGAACGCGAAGGTTGCAGGGTCGCAGAAGAAGGTTAAGGTGGCTTTGGATATCGGTCCGACCGGAAAGCTGTTGAAGCCTGCGGGCGATCTTGATTTCGAAGAAGCGTATTCGGCTTTTGCGGAGATGATCCGTTTCGCAACACCGATCTCAAATGGCTCTGCAACTCTGCAACCTGATCTCGTCTTCATCGAGACGATGGGTGATACGCGCGAGATCAAGGCCGCGGTATTGGCCGCGAAGGAGAACTGCGATCTTCCCGTGTTCGTCTCGGTCGCGCTGAGTGAAGACGGGAAGCTCCTGACGGGTGCGGACGTCGAGTGTGTGGCGGCGATGCTCGAGGGCCTCGGGGTCGATGCGTACGGATTCAACTGTGGACTCGGTCCCGACCGGATGCTGCCCTATGTCGAGCGGCTCGCGAAGGTGACGACGAAGCCGATCATCGTGAAGCCGAACGCGGGCATGCCGCATCTCGTGGACGGGAAGACGGTATTCGACGTGGAACCCGAGGAATTTGCGAGGCATGTGAAGTCATTGGCCGCCGCCGGGGCGAAGATCGTCGGCGGCTGCTGTGGAACGACACCGGCGCATATCAAGGCAGTTCGGAACGAGGAATTCGAAATTGGAGATTGTGGAAGTTCCGCCATTCCTCATTCTGAATTCATACTTCCTCATTCTGTCTCGTCCGGCACCTCGGTCGTGGAATTAAAGCCGCACGAGGGACTGGTCATCGGCGAGCGGATCAATCCGACGGGGAAAAAGAAGCTGAAGGAGGCGTATGCTCGCGGCGATCAGGCCTATGTCCTCCGCGAGGCGGTGACGCAGGTTGATGCCGGTGCGAAGGTGCTGGACGTCAACTGCGGCGTTCCCGGAATCGACGAGGCGGCGACGCTGGACAAGACGATCGGCGCCGTCGAAAGCGTGGTGACGTGTCCGTTGCAGATCGACACCGCGGATCCTAAGGCGCTGGAAATCGCGCTTCGCCACGTGAACGGCAAGGCGCTCGTCAATTCCGTGAACGGCAAGCGCGAGTCGATGGACGCGGTGTTTCCGCTGGTCAGGAAGTACGGCGGGATGATCGTGGGACTCTGTCTTGACGAGTCAGGGATCCCGGCGACGAGCGAGGGACGTATCGCGATCGCGGAGAAGATTCTCGCGGAAGGCGCCAAGTACGGTTTCACGAAAGAGGATTTCGTCTTCGACGCGTTGACGCTCGCGGTGTCGGCTGATGCGGACGCGGCGAAGGTGACGCTCGAGACGGTGAAGCGCCTGACGGACGAACTCGGCGTGAACACGGTGCTCGGCGTGAGCAACGTGAGTTTCGGTCTGCCGAACCGTCCCGTGCTCAACAACACGATGTATGCGCTCGCGAAGCGGGCGGGACTTTCCGCGGCGATTGCGAACCCCAGCGTGATTCGCGACGAGATCGATCCAGCGGCGGAAGACGTGCTCTTGGGGCGCGACCCCGGATGCCTTAAGTGGATCGAAATCTGCGCTCGGGCGGACTCAAGTCAGAAGCAGCCCCTCGGGGAACCCACGGCGAATACGCCGAATCCCCTCGCTCGCTCTTCTGCTCTTTCGTCCGCGATTATTCACGGATTGAAGGCGGATGCGTTTTCGGCGGCGGAGGAGCTTCTGAAGACGACGGAGCCAGTCGAGGTGATCGAGAAGGGGATTGTGCCGGCGCTGGAGGAGGTCGGCAAGGGCTTCGAGCAGGGGACGCTTTTCCTGCCGCAGCTTCTGATGTCCGCCGATGCCGCCGGAGAGGCCTTTGCCGCGGTCCGTAAGATTCTCAGTCGCACTTCATCTTCGACTTCACCTTCGACTTCTTCTCCCATCATCATCGCGACGGTGAAGGGTGATATTCACGATATCGGCAAGAACATCGTGCGGGCGCTCTTGGAGAACTACGGATTCGATGTGATCGATCTCGGACGCGACGTGCCGCCAGAGGAGATCGTGGCGGCGGCGGTGAAGAACGGGTCGAAGCTGGTGGGGCTGTCGGCGCTCATGACCACGACAGTCGGCGCGATGGCAGAGACGATCCGTCAGCTCAAGGCGGCGGATCCGTCGATTTCGACCTTCGTAGGCGGCGCGGTTGTCACTGACGAATACGCCCGTTCGATCGGCGCGACTTATTACACGAAGGACGCGATGGCGTCCGTCCGTCTTGCGAAGGAGTTCTTCAGTCGCGGTTGACGAGGGCGTCGATTTCCTGGCGGCAGCGGTGATGGTCGAGTTCGCCTTTCATCGCCTTGTCGTAGTCTCCCCATTTCGCGGCGAGTTCGGCGCGTTCCTTCTCGAACAGCTTTTGTTCCGCGAGAATGCGCCACTTTTCCGCGGCGACGACGCCGGCGCGGAGGCTGATCAACCGGGCGGAGGGTGAGCCGTCGGGATAGATGAGGAAGGTGTCGCCAGGCGCCCACCAGCCGAAGGCGGCGTCGGCGTCCGGATCGCGGGGCCAGCTATTGGCGGCCCAGCGGAGGAAGCCGTCGAGAGCTTTCATCGCGGGGAAGGCGCCGAGCCAGAAGGCCTCGTTGTCGTTGCTGGTCATGAAGGTATTGGGCCGCGCCGGACCGCAGCAGACGTAGAAGGTGGTGATGAGTCCGTTCTGACGGCGCGTCTCGACCTCTTTGAGGAACTCGGGGGTGAAGTGAGCGAGCCCGAGGCAGAACGAGTCAATGGTGATGCCCTTGAAATTGGCGGGGTTCTGGTTGCCGGCGGTCTGGATCTTCAGCCCCGGCGCCTTGTCGCGGACGAACTCGGAGATGATCTTCATGTCTTCGGGAGTGCGCTCGTCCATGGCGATGAAGGTATCTTTGAGCCATCCCTTGGCTTCGAGGTGGCTGACGAAAGCGGGAAGAAACGCGCCCCAGAACTCGTTGAAGAGGTCGGAGCCGGGCTTCGCTTCGCCGCGCTGGATCTCGCCCTTGTCGTTCTCCCAACGGACTACGTATCCCCAGGGGCACATCGTGTAGCAGTCGATGCGCGGACCGAGTCCGCATGCTTTCGCGAAGGCGACGTACTCGTCGAAAAGTTTGAAATTATGGGTCCATGAGCCGTCTGCGTGCCGGATGTGGCGGATCATCGAATGGTAGGCGTCGTAGCACTGGTGGTTCCAGGGGAGGTCCACGAGGGTCGTGGTGATCGGTTTCACGCCGCACCAGGCGAGGGTCTTCCAGAGGATCGCCATGTGGTCATAGTGGTCTTGGGAGAAGGGCTCGTCTTCCCAGTAGCGAGCGACGGACCACGGGTGCTGCCAGAGGTCGAGCAGGAATTTCCAGTCCGTAGGTTTCGGCAGCACGCGGTCGACGACGCGGACGCGGATGGGCCCGAGGTCATGCACGCCGGGTCTGGCGTCTTCTGGCACGCTGAGCTTCAGGAAGGCCGGTCCGAGATCATCGTCCCCGCAGGAGAGGCCGGAGCGCCAGTGGCGCTGGCTGTCGACGAGGCGGTCGTAGCGGAAGGCGATCTGCGAGCCCATGGCGGAGGTCGTGTACGGGACGGGGGTGAAGGTCATGCATTCCGCTTTGACCTCGTCATTGGTCGGAATCGCTCCGATTTCGCCTTCGAGGTTGTCGTTTAGGCGGACGATCGTCTCTTCGCCGCGCCACAGGGCGATATTTTGGGTGGGCCCTTCGTAGGCGAAGGTAGAGGAAGTGAGAATGAGGAGAGGTAATATACTTTTCATGACTTCTGGAATTATACCATATTTTAACCTTTCCCTATTGACTGACGCCGGATTTTTTAATAAAATAATATTAATCATTAAGGAATTAGAAAGAGAACGCAAATGTTGGACTTCCTGAATTTTGGCAAGATCAAGCAGCTCTTCACGGCTGACATAGGTATTGATCTCGGTACCGCTAACTGCCTTGTTTGCGTGAAGGACGTCGGCATTGTTGCCAGAGAACCTTCGGTGGTTGCTATCCAGGGAGGTTCGAAGCGCGTTCTTGCTGTCGGTGAGGAGGCGAAACGCATGCTTGGTCGTACGCCCGGCAACATTGTTGCTATTCGCCCGATGAAGAGCGGTGTTATTGCCGATTTTGACATCACTGAGGCGATGCTCAAGTATTTCATCAAGAAGGTTGGTCCGCAGAACAAGTTTCTCCGTAAGTATTTCAAACCGCGGCTGATGATTGCTGTTCCTTCGGGGATTACCGAGGTCGAGAAGCGCGCGGTCGAAGATGCGGCGAAGAACGCCGGTGCTGGGCAGGTGTTTCAGATTGAGGAGCCGATGGCGGCCGCTATCGGCGTGGGATTGCCGGTTTCCGAGCCGGCGGGTTCGATGATTGTTGATATTGGCGGTGGCACCTGTGAAGTCGCTATTATCTCGTTGGCCGGAATCGTTCATAGCTACAGTGCCCGTCGTGCTGGCGGTGACGCGATGGATGAGTGCATAATGAGCTACATGAAGAGGGTTTACAACCTCCTCATCGGCGAGCGGACGGCTGAAATGATCAAGATTGAGATTGGTAGTGCGTATCCTACGGGCGAGGAGAAGACGCTTGAGGTGCGCGGTAGGGATATAGTGGCGGGGTTGCCGAAGACTTTGACGATAACCTCCGAGGAAATTAGAGATGCGCTCAAGGAGCCGGTCGGTCAGATCGTGGACGCAGTGAGGTCTACGTTGGATAAGTGCGAACCGGAACTTGCGGCGGATCTTGTGGATCGAGGTCTGGTGTTGTCGGGCGGAAGCTCGCAGCTCCGTGGTCTCGACAAGCTTCTTGCGGCGCAGACGGGGCTTCCCGTCACGGTTGCCGACGATCCGCTGAGTGCGGTCGCCGAGGGAACCGGTGTTGTGCTTGGAGAGCTTGATTTCCTCGAGCGTAACAAGAGGGCATCGTAAGAGGATTCGGCGAATCCCGCGATAAGAGAAGGGATTCGCCACCGTGAGACATACAACAACTGGAACCTATGGGATCATCGCGCTTGCTGCGGTGATTATTGGGGTTTTTGTCTTCTCCAGGGGTATGGCGGTTGAGGCGGTCTATCCGATGGAGCGGATGGCGTTGGGTTTCCGCCGCGTGGTCTGGCAGCGGATCAAAGGCATTTTCAATGGTCCGTCATATGCGGCGGAGTCAGGTCGGCTGCGTCGTGAAGTGGAGACGCTCTCGATGTTGGTTGGCGAGATTGAGCGGTTGGAGCGGGAGAATGCGTCGCTGCGTCGTTCGTTAGGGTATGCCAAACGAGAACCAGAGGAGTGGATTGCGGCGCCCGTGTTATCCGATCACTGCGGAGCTGTTGGTTCTGCGAATGCGATCAGGGTGGGGCGCGGTTCGTTGGATGGAGTGGTTGAAGGTGCGATAGTCGCCTCTCCGGACGGGCTAGTGGGCATTGTCGTTGACGTGACCGTTCATACTTGTCAGATTATGTTATTGACTGATCCGACTTTGAAGGTCTCGTGTACGATAGAACTTCCAGGAAACCGTACCGCCAGCGGAGTCCTCTCGGGGGGTGACGGTAACAAGCTTGCGATTACGCATATTCGAGGGTTGGCGAAGGAGCATAGGTTGGCGCGGGTTGTGAGCTCTGGGCGCGGTGGGGTTTTTCCGAAGGGATTTGTAGTCGGGAGGCTCGGAGAGGCATCCGCCCTGGAGAGTGGCGAGTGGACGGGGTCGGTGATTCCGGGCGTGGATTTCGATGGGCTTGAAGACGTGTTCATAAAGCGTGAAAGATGAGGTGGTCCAGTTTGTCTTTATTCTTGTGGCCATCGTGATCGCGGCGGCCGCGGAAGAGCTGTTGCCTTCGTTTTTCGGCATTGGCTTCCCAGTGCTGTTGTCCGTGGTTATGATCATCGCGTCGCGGGTGAACGTGCTTCCGGGTGTGATGTCCGCGGTTGCGGCGGGTGCATTCGAGGACGCGCTTTCATCGTTGCCGCCGATGTCTTCGATTTGTTTTTTCACGATTGCGGCGCTTGTGTCGCGCAAGGCGTATTTTCCCCGTCCTTTTCTTTTGGCGGTATTTCCTGCATATGCGGTCTGGACCAGCATGTGCAAGGCGGGTCCGATTGGTGATGCCCTAGTGTCGTTGATGCTGTCGTTGCCGCTTGGGGCGGTGGCGTTTGTGATTGTGTTGCTGGTGTTGACGTGGGCTGGCGGGAAGGCGGGATTTGATGAGTAATCGTTCTTCCGTGGTCAGTGACATCGCATGTTGGGGGGTGATGACGGCGTTCGTGTTGGGGCTCGCCGTGCTAGCGGTCAATCTCTATGGAATTCAGGTCGAGGATTCGTCGCGGATGCGCTTGGCGGCTCAGGAGCAGTCGGTGCGACGTGTCCGTGTCGCGGCGCCTCGGGGCAGGATCATCGACCGCAACGGCATCGTTCTTGCCGGGAATCGTCCGTGTTTCTCGATCGTCTGTCACTGTGAGTATTTTCAGAAGCCGAAGTGGACGGCTACGGCGCATGCGATTCTTGAGGCGGTTGACGACATAGCTCGCGCCACCGGACTGGTGTCGCCGGTTTCGGAGACTAACGTTCTACGTCATCTGCGTCAGAAGCTGTCAGTCCCGATGACGGTGTGGGATGACATCGATCGTTATTCGTTTGAGCGCTTCTGCGAGCATTCGCGGTTGTTTCCCGGGTTCTCTGTGGTGGAGCGAGAGGAGCGCGACTATCCTAACGGGCAGCTTGCCGCGCACCTTATCGGGTTCACGGGTTCTGCGGAGGCGGCGGAATCAGACGCCGAAGGGGATTTCTATTTTCGGCAACGCGAGATGACTGGGCGTTCTGGGTTGGAGCATTTTTATGACACGTTCCTGAAGGGCGTCCCTGGGGTCGAATTCCTTACCGTGGACAGCCGGTGCTTCCTTGTTGATCGGGAGACGGCGGTAGTGGCGTTGCGTGGATTGGATCTGGAACTGGCGCTTAACTCCAGGATCCAGATGGTGGTTGAGCGGGAGTTGAAGGGAGAGCGTGGTGCCTGCGTTGTGTTGGATCCTCGGGACGGAGGCGTTCTGGCCGCCGCGAGTTCGCCGGCCTATGATCTTCGGTTGTGCGTTCCTCGGCTGACGAACGAATTGAATCGTGATTATGTGGGTAATCGGGAGTATCGCAACCGATTCTGCGGCGAGACCTACGCTCCGGGTTCGACCTTTAAGCCGATTACTGCTTTGGCTGGTCTGGCAATCGGATTTCCGCCGGATCTTCGCGTCGATTGTACCGGAGTTTACGAACTTGGAGACTGGAGGCTCAGGTGCGCGCGTCGTTGGGGGCATGGGGAGGAGGACATGCGCACAGCGCTTCGCGATAGCTGCAATCCTTATTTTTGTACGCTCGGGAATGACATTGGGACGAATGCGATATGCAATGCGGCGAAGGCGTTTGGGCTTGGTGGTCAGACAGGTGTCGACTTCCCGGGTGAGGAATGCGGTGTCGTGCCGGACGGTGTCTGGAAGAGGCGCATCTACGGGGAGCCGTGGTATCCAGGAGATCTTCCGCAGATGTCTATCGGGCAGGGCATGTTGACTGTGACGCCGCTGCAGATGGCGTGCGTGGCTGGGGCGTTGGGTACGGGGCGGTTGGTGCGGCCGCATTTCAAGAAGACGATTCGGGAATCTACCGATCGCGGCCCGATTCCGTTTACATCCGAACAGCTCCAGGTGGTCCGTGATGGTATGATCGCCGTTGTCAATGATCCCAAGGGGAGCGGAGTTAAGGGCGGTGAAGGAGTCGTCGATCCGGACGGCAACAAGGTCATTGTCGCGGGCAAGACCGGAACCGCCGAAGTGGGGCGGGGAGATCGTCGGCGCAAGAACACGTGGTTCATTGCGTACGCGCCGGCGGACAATCCTGTGGTCGCGGTGGCGCTGGTTGTCGAAAACGGGGTGAGCGGCGGCAGTACGGCGGCTCCAAAGGTGGCGAATATCCTTAAAGAGACATTCGGTAATGGTCCGAGGGTCAAGAGGTAGGTCATGCTTGCGAAGCTGAAGAGGTTGAACTGGGTGATGCTGGCGGCGGCGGTCGCGCTTGTGATCGTCGGCACCTTGACCATCTATTCGGCCGGCAATGCCCGTACTGAAAAGATTTTTCATGGACTTTGGATCAACAATCTCGTTACTGCTGTCTTCGGATTCATGATCTACTTCGTGATCGCCTTCGTCGATTACCGGAAGATTATGGCATATCTTTCGGCTCCGATTTACGGCATGGCGGTCATATTGCTGGTGGCGGTACTTCTGATCGGTACCGATCGGTTTGGTGGGCGACGGTGGCTATTCTTCTTCCAACCTAGTGAGATAGCCAAGCTCTGTGTGATTCTCTTCTTGGCGGCGGTCGTGCCGAAGCTTAAGGGAGTTGTCGGTTTTTGCATCGCGTTAGCGATTGTCGGAGTGCCGGTGCTGCTGATTCTGCTCGAACCAGACCTCGGGACCGCACTCGCCCTTGTCCCCGCTTGTGTGCTGATTATGTTTGCCGCCCGCGTCTGGCGTAGGGGATTGATGGTGATGCTCGTGTCGGGATTTCTTTTTACGGCGATGCTGCTGGGCGTAATCGGCGTTGCCGAGCGTCCAGGAGTGAGCCCCGAACGGCGTGAGCGGATAATGCGTTTCGTGCCGCTGAAGCACCATCAGGTCAAACGCGTGAAGACCTTCATTTATCCAGAAGAGGACCGGCTGGGAGCCGGTTATACGCTTCGTCAGGCAAAGATCGCTATCGGGTCCGGGGGCTTCTTCGGCAGGGGCTTCGGCAAGGGCGAGGCCAATCATCTCAAGTATCTGCCGCCGGCGATTTCAATCAACGACTTTATCTTTTGCGTCTATGCCGAGGAGACCGGTTTCGTAGGATCGCTAGTGCTGCTGTTCTTGTTTGGGCTTCTGCTGGTACCTGGCGGCTGGGTGGCCTTCCGTTGCGATGACACTAGCGGTAGACTGCTGGTGATCGGAATCACGACATTGATTTTCGCGCACGTTTTCGTTAATATCGGCATGTCGGTCGGACTCGTTCCGATCACCGGCGTGCCACTACCTTTTATTTCTTCCGGCCGCACGTTCCTGGTGACGGTGATGGCCGGATTAGGTTTAATACAAAGTGTATCCGTATACGGAAAGGAAAATCCAAGATGGGAATCGTAGGCAATATTGCAGGCCTCTTCATGAAGAAGAAGTTTAAACGAGAGATCATTATCAACGTCGAACGGCTTGAGACTCGCGTGGCGGTCATTGAGAACGGACGGCTTGAAGAGTTCATGGTCGAACATCCAGAAGAGGAGCGTCTCGTGGGCAGTGTGTTCAAGGGCCGCGTACAGAACCTTGAAAACGACCTTCAGGCGGCATTCATCGATATCGGGCTTAAAAAGAACGCGTTCCTTCATTACTGGGATATGACGCCCGATGCTGATGCGCTTCTTGATGACGACGACGAACCGCGGCAGAAGCAGAAGGGCGGCAGAAAGTCAAACCGGCTTTCCGATGCCGAAATTGCCAAGCGCTTTCCGCCGGGAAGCGAGATCATCGTTCAGGTTACGAAGGGGCCGATCTCTACAAAGGGTCCTCGTGTAACTGCCAATCTGTCGATCCCCGGGCGTTATCTTGTAATGATGCCGGGCACGAAGATCCGTGGCGTCTCCAAGAAGATAGGTGATGCCAACGAACGTAAGCGGTTGAAGAAGATTCTGGATCGTCTACCGCTTCCGGATAATGTCGGACTCGTGGTGCGTACCGTCGGTGCCGGTGCTTCGGCGAAGGCTTTCGCCCGCGACCTGAGGAATCTCCTTTCGGTCTGGAATGAGATGCAGGGGAATGTTAAGAACCTCCGCACCCCGTGCTGCATCTTTCAGGAGCCGGACCTCTGCGAGCGTGTGGTCCGTGACTGGCTTACCGAGGATGTCGACGCGATTCTGATCGATGACGAGAAGAGCTTCAATGCGATGCGCGATGTCACCGGTATGATTTCGCGGCGTTCACGTGCCAAGATTCATCGTTATGACGGCGAGACCGGCATCTTCGAGCATTATGGCATCGAGCGTCAGCTTCGCGACGCGTTCGCGCGTCAGGTGCCCCTGAAGTCCGGCGGATACCTCGTCATCGACGAGACCGAGGCGTTGATCGCCGTTGATGTCAATACTGGACACTATAAGGGTTCGGGCAGTCAGGAGGATGCGATTCTCGAGGTCAACCTCGAGGCGGTCGACGAGGTTGCGCGTCAGCTGCGTCTGCGTAATATCGGCGGACTCGTCATCCTCGACCTCATCGATATGAAGTCGCGGCAGCACCAGCGTAAGGTCTGTCGTGCGCTTAAGGACGCCCTGAAGCGCGATCGTGCGCGGACGAATGTCCTTGATATCTCCGAACTCGGACTGTTGGAGATGAGTCGTCAGCGTCAGGATTCGTCAATCCTTTCGCAGCTCACCTCCACTTGTCCGTATTGCCAGGGTCACGGACTCGTGAAGTCGCCGATGGCGATTTCAATTGAGATCCAGCGCAAGCTGATCTCGCTCCTCCGTAAGGCTGAAATCGAGAAGAAGCCGTTCGAGCCGAAGATCGTCATCGCTCCTCAGGTGATGCAGCGTCTCCGTACCGAGGATTCGAAGATTCTCGCCGAGCTCCAGAACGATTACAACACGCGGCTCACTTTCGTCTCCGAGCTTCACCGTCATCCCGAGTCGTTTTCGATACTGGACGCGGCCACCTCAGAAGTGATATACTCTCAAGCATAATGAAGAAGACTATCCTCGCGACATTCGCCGCGCTTTTCTCGTTTTCCGCAATCGCGGAAGAGCGCGAACGGCCTTTGAACATCCTCGCCGACATCATTCAGGTCGATCCCAAGACTGAATCGCTGGTGGCGAGCGGCAATGTTGTGGCAGTGCACGCTCCTTTCAGGATGCTCAGTTCCGGGCTTTCTCGCGACGGCGAGGATATTTACCATTTCGGCAATCCCACGATGTTTACGACCTGTACGAACGAGGTCGGAAATCTTCATTGGCATGTCTCGGGCGCATTCGACTATAAGGACGGTGACTATGCCCTGTTGCGTGACGGCTGGGTTCATTTATGGGAGCTTCCGCTGCTCTGGGTCCCGTACCTCCGAGTTCCGCTCTGGAGTGAAGAGGGGTTGCGGATAATGCCTGGCTATGCCGGCCGTTGGGGCGCGTTCCTGATGACCAAGTACGTCTATCATATCGCGGGTAAGCGAGCGTCAGAGGATCCCGAAGGCTGGGGGCTCGACGGCAACACGCGTTTCGATCTCCGGTATAAGCAGGGCGTGGCCGCCGGTCAGTCATTCAGCTGGCGGCTGGGGGAATTCGGTCAGGGCAGGTTCAAGGCCTATTACGCTTACGACCGGAGTGATCGCTATGACGAGTACCACGGCGACGGCGACGACTGGCATCATGACCATTGGGGCAGTCATGTTTCGGATAACCGCTACGGCATTCAGTTCGAGCATCGTTGGGATGTCACCGAGCGTGATCGATTGCGAGCGCAGGCGGCGTATTTCAGCGATTCGTTCTTCCAGGTCGACTTCGTCCGCAAGTCGTTGTTCATGCTCAAGAACCAGTTCCTCGGTTATGATGCCAACGAGCTTGCATGGGAGCATATCGAGAACTGGTCGGGATTTGGAGTCAGTGTCTCGGGTCCGCTGAACGACTTCATCGCTGGCACCGCGCGGCTTCCGGAGTTCTATTTCGATGTCAATCCGCTGCCGGTGTTCGGGTTGCCGGTCAATTACGAGTCACAGAATCGAGTCGGTTATCTCCGTCGTCAGTACGCGAAATTAGGCCGTGGAGACGAGGTGACGGCCTATAACCATTGTCCAGGTCTGTGGGCGGATTATGATGCGGTTCGCTTCGACACTTATCATCGTATTACGGCGCCGATGAAGTTCGCGGACGTTCTGTCCGTGGTTCCACGCGTCGCATATCGCGGTACCTTCTGGAGCAAGACCGGTAACGACTGCCTTACCGGCTGGGAGTCGTCGCATGACGTGTCAGATAATGTTATCCGTTCGATTGTCGAAGGCGGTATAACCTTCGCTGCCCGTGGCACTGCCGAGTTTGACGGTTGGCGGCATATGATCGAGCCTTATCTGGACGTGCTCGCGCAGAAGGCGTGGCATAACGGACTGGATGACGGCGCGCGTCCTTACGTCTTCGATGCCGTCGACGCTTCGCTCGAGTGGTCTGATCAGTTCGCGTCGCGTGGGCGCAATCTTCCGTATTCATGGTACGGCCTTACTCCAGGTGTCCGCAACACGCTCGATATCGCGGATGATGCCGGCGGGTTCCGTCATTATCTTGATTTCGATCTCTACTGTGTGTTGCAAGGTAACGATACCTCGTGGCTCGGAACCGACCGTTATCATAAGCTTGCGGATGTCGGCAAGCCCAATTACGGGGAGCGCGACATGACGGCGATACCGGGTTTCCGGCTCGGTTGGCATCCGTTCTCCGGCGCGACGCTTTCGGCGCGGATGGAATACGATACGGAAAACGACACCGTCGCGATCGGCGGGTTCGGCTGGTCTCATCGTCTCACTGATACCTTCCGGTATTTCGTCAATTTGTCGCATAACGATTTCCGCCGTTGGGACTATTCTTCGTCGCCGTACGATCCGTTGACTATGACCGGTGACGAGTTCAACGTCTTGCATTACACCTTCCTCTATGCCGGTTTCGAACACGAGCTTTGCGATGCGATCGTGTGGAGTCCGTATGTTCGTTGGGACTGCCGTAAAGACGAGCTTGATTCTGCAGGTGCGTGGATCGACTACCGTACCGATTGCCTCGGGTTCCGGCTGCTTCTCGAATTCGACGAGCCGTACACTTGTATCGACGGCTTCCGCCGTGACCGCGATTTCAGTGTCGGTTTCTTCATTTATCTCCGGGCCTTCGGCGCCGATTTCGGCAACGTGATGATGCAGTGAGGGGGAGTCCGTTTTGCGCAAGGCACGTCCAAACGGAATCGAACGGCTTGAGAGTTATCTCGTCAAGCTCATTCAGGAGAAGGGCGCCGATCAGGATTGCACGCCAGGCATCCGGTTCCTGCTGGCGGTGCTGAAGGCGCTGAGTTGCGTATTTGCGGCGGTCGTCGAAATCCGGTATCTGCTGTATCGGATCGGGTTGCTTCCCAGGTTCCCGCTCGGAGTGCAGGTCATTTCGATCGGTAACGTCACCGCCGGTGGCACGGGCAAGACCCCGGTGACCGAAATTTTCGCGCGGACGCTCGCGTCCGAAGGACGCAAGGTGGCGATCCTTTCGCGTGGTTATCGTCGCAAAGAGGCGCCGTTCTGGCAGCGGATGTTCACCCAGGTCGTTACGCCGCCGCTCGTGGTGTCCGACGGACGCCATGTTCTGCTTGACGCCGCGACCGGCGGTGACGAGCCCTACATGCTCGCGTCGAATCTTCCCGGTGTCGCAGTGGTCGTCGATCGTAACCGCGTGAAGGCCGGTCGTTACGCGATCAAGCGGCTCGGTTGTGATACGCTTATCCTCGACGACGGTTTTCAGTATCAGAAGCTCAAGCATTCCGTCGAGGTCGTGTTGGTTGATTCGACGAATCCGTTCGGCAACGGCAATATGCTTCCCCGGGGAATTCTCCGAGAACCGGCCAGGAACCTGAAGCGCGCTGACATCATATTCCTCACCAAATGCCGCGGTGACGTGAGCGCGGTGAAGGAGGAGGTCAGGAAGTACAACACCACCGCCGAGATTGTGGAATGCAATCACACTCCGCGGGTGCTTAAGGACGTTTGGAGTCGCGAGGAGTATCCGTTGGAGTGGCTTCAGGGGAAGACGACGTGTACGCTTTCCGGTATCGCTTCTCCGAAAGGATTCGAGAATTCGCTCCGTCATCTCGGTGCGAAGGTCGTGTGGTGCGAACGTTACGCCGATCATCATCGTTACGACTCGTCAGAAATCCTTTACGCCCTTAACCGTACCGCCGATATGGGCGCCGATGCACTGGTGACGACGGAGAAGGACGCGGTCCGGTTCCCGCGGTTCGAAACGGTTCCGGTGCGTTGCCTTTACCTGCGTATTGCCATTGAAATACTCGCAGGAGGGGAGAATTTCGCGGAGATTATCAACCGGATATGTTTCCGGAAGGGGTCCGAAGGACCAGTGAAGTGAAACGGAGCGCGGGGAATTTGATATAATAAGAAGAAAGTTTGCGGAGGAAAAGCAATGACGATTCGTGGATTACTCGAGAAGAATGCTGCGGAGGTGCCGGAGTTTAACGCATTGACCTGGTGTCAGGACAAGGTCTGGCAACATCGTTCTTGGAAGGAGTATCTCGCGCGGGTGCGCGATTATGCGGAGGGTTATGGTACTCGTTTCGCGCTGAAGCCCCGTGAGGACAATACGGCGATTATCCTCGGCAACGATCCCGACTGGTTGGAGACCTATCTCGCGCAAGCCGGTGCCGGTGTCGCGGTGGTGCCGATGGATCCGAAGTTGCACGAGTCCGAGATGGAGTATATCCTCAACGACGCGCAGGTTCGGGTCGTCACGACGGACAAGGCCCATATCAAGATGATGATGACGCTGGCTCCGAAGGTGAAGACCCTGCGCGGAATCGTCATTACCGATGGTCTGGTCCATGAGGGTCAGATGATCGGCGATGTCCCGGTCCTGCCGCTCGAGAAGCTCCGTGTTTCTGGCGGCGGCGCATGGTATGACGCAAATGTCGCGCAGGATGACGACGTCGCCTCGATCATCTATACTTCCGGTACGACCGGCAAGCCCAAGGGGGCGATGCTCACCCACCGCAATTTCGTCGCCGATGCCGATGGTGCGCTCGGTGTCTTCAACGCGAATCCGCCGATTTCGACCGCCGACTCCTTCCTCGTGGTCCTGCCGCTTTTCCATGCGTTCAGCTTCTGCGCGAACTTCGTGGTGACGCTCCGTACGCAGTCCGAGATGAAGTTTGTCGAGTCGCTTCGAACCGTCGGGCGTGACATCCACGACCTGAAGCCGACCGTGATCTGCGGGGTGCCGCTCCTGGCCGAGAAGCTTTTCGATAAAATTCAGGACGGTCTCGCGAAGTCGAAGATCGCGAAGTTCTTGATGTCCATCGGTCTGCGCGGGCCCGTGATGCATATGGTCTTTTTGAAGCTCGGCGGTAAGCTCAAGTTCTTCATCACCGGCGGTGCTCCGTGTCCGAAGCCGGTTATCGAGTGTTTCCGCAAGCTCCATGTCAACTTCCTCGAGGGGTACGGGCTTACCGAGTGCGCGCCAATCGTCTCGGTGACGGATGCGAAGTGTCCCAAGATCGGAACCATCGGCCGTCCCTGCGAAGGTGTAGAGGTCCGTATCGTGGATAAGAACGAAAACGGCGTCGGCGAGCTTCAGGTGAAGGGTCCGAACGTCATGAAGGGCTACTTCCACAATGAGAAGGCCACGAAGGAATCGTTTGACGGCGAGTGGTTCATGACCGGCGATCTTGCGTCGCAGGATGAAGAGGGTTATCTCACGATCCGCGGGCGCAAGAAAGCGCTCATCGTCAACCGCGAGGGCAAGAACATCTATCCCGAAGAGGTCGAGAAGGTGATCGCCGCCGATCCTGCGGTGGCGGACATCATCGTCGTCGGCTATACCAATGGCGGACTTCCCGGAGAACGCGTAGGCGCGATTTGTTATCCGAATGTCGACTTCTACAAGTCACAGAACAAGGGTGTCGAGCCGGATTGGTGTGAAATCGAGAAGGATGTCTCCAAGCGTGTGCAGGAGCGTTCCGCGGAACTTGCCGACTATAAGCGTGTTCGCAAGGTCGTGGTCAAGCACGAGCCGCTGGAGCGCACCTCGATTGGCAAGGTCCGTCGCGTCACTTATAAGGGCACCATCGACGAGCCGTGATAAAGTGAAGAGCGAAGAGTTGTGGAGGTATTAGTATTTCTACAATGGCCTGAGAAGTGTTTTCGGGCGAACGCAGACGACCTAAAGTATCTCAGGTCGCTCCTGCGGGGGCGGGCGAAGGTGGTTCAAGCCAAGACGGAGAGGTCTTTCTTGGCGGCGCTTCCGCGGGCTACTCATGTGATCACTTGGCATTTTAAGTCGGAATGGTACGCGCATGCTCCTAAGCTGAAGCTGGTCGCCACTCCCGCCGCCGGTCGCGAGCTTGTCGATCCTCCCCCGTCCGTTGTCTGCTCACGGTCTCTGGCTCCGGCCGTTCATCACGGCGGTTTTCACGGGGCGATCATTTCCGAGACTGTACTTGCGTTCGTCCTTGCGTATGCGCACGGGTTCTTCGCGTCCGAGCCGTTATGGCCGAGAAGTCTTCGGGCGGAGAAGACGATGGATGTTGCAGGCACCAGGGCGGTAATCATAGGCTATGGGCGCATCGGCAAGGCCATAGCTGCGCGACTTTCCGATTTCGGGGTGTCGGTGCGCGGCCTTTCCCACTCTGAGTGTGATCTGCTACGTACAAGGTGCAAGGTGCGGGGTGCAGGGTGTCGTTCCGCACTCCGCGCCCTGCATTCCACACTCTGCTCGGCTGACTGGCTGATCCTCGCGTTGCCGTCCGATACTGGAACGGATGATTTTCTCGATGCCAGGCTAATATCGATGCTCTCAAAGAAATGTGTCGTGGTCAATGTGGGGCGTGGCAATGCGGTTGACGAACGGGCATTGCTCTCGGCGCTTCGGAGCGGCAGGATTGCCGCGGCGTATCTTGACGTGTTCAAGCACGAGCCGACGGTGTTGGCGAAGCATGTCGCCAAACTCTCGAAAGCGGAGCGAAAATACGATATTGCGGCGATGTCTGCCGCGGAATTGCCTCGGAACTTGATTCGCACTCCGCATGGAAGCGCGTTCTCGCCTGGATATATCAAGGCGGCGTTTAAGGAGCTGAAGAATGAGTCGCTCATTTGAGGTCCATTCCGTTGAAGAGACCTGGGCCGTGGCTCGGGAGTTCGCCAAGGGCCTCAGAGCAGGGGACGTGGTGTGTCTCGAAGGAGATCTCGGTGCCGGCAAGACCACGTTCACCCAGGGTCTTGCGGCGGCGTTGGGTGTGCCTGGTCGAGTGAATTCGCCGACTTTCTGCATTGTGCAGGAACACCGTGGGTCGGTTCTTCTGGTTCATATGGATCTGTATCGGTTGCATGGCGAGGACGATGTGGTCGCAATCGGTTGGGAGGATTATCTTGCCGAGGGCGCGATTTTGGTCGTCGAGTGGCCGGAGCGGGCTGGAAACCTGATTCCTTCCTCGGCCAGGAGGGTGGAGATTCGTCACCTTGAGGGTGATGAATGTCGTCGCATCTGTATTGACAAATGATGCCTGTTTTGGGTATAATATAAGCATAAATGGCAAAAATGTCTTCAGTGGTTGACTGCTGTCTTCAGTGGTTGATTCTCGCGTGTGCGTGCGCGAGCACGTGTGGTTGCTACACGGTGACTCACCTTTTCACGAAAGAGGAGCCGGTGGATGTGGCGGCGATGGCGAAATACTGGGATGGTCCGCGTATCGGTCCCGGCGTGTCCCTTAATGTCGTCGTCAGTTCTGGAGCCATCCAGCCTGTGCAGATGAAACTGATAGTGGATCAGAACGGTGATGTTACGCTTCCGCACCTGTTGCAGAATCCTGTGCACTGTGACGGGTTGTCGCTCGACGATCTCAAGCAAAAACTGATAAAGGAGTATTCGGTTTATTATCGTCAGCCGCTCGTTTCGGTGACTTTCGGCGAATACGATGGTCGTGGGGTGAGTCCGTGGGGCACGGTTATGGTGATGGGAGAGGTGATGATTCCCGGGCCTGTGAACATGCCTTCGACGATGGATCTTACGGTGACCAAGGTGTTACAGCTTGCGGGCAATCTCAAGCCTTACGCGGACAAGACGGCGATTGTCGTGACTCGCTGTGACAAGGAGGGGCGTCGTTCGCGTACGAAGATTGATCTCCGGGACATCGGTCAGGGAGGCCGTGCGGACCTGGATATGGTGCTTAGGGCTGGTGATGTCGTATACGTCCCCGAGTCGTTTTTGTGATTTACGATAATTACGGAGAAAGTTGAAATGAAAAAACTGGTACTTGCGACGGCGTTGACGATGGTTATCGCTTCTGTGCAGGCGATGTCGCTGGCTGAGGCTAAGGGCAAGATCGGTGCGGTGATTGATGATCCTTCGGAGATGGCTGCCGTGATGAAGCAGTTGTCGGCCGAAGATCAGAAGTCCTTCGTTGCTGAAGTCAACGGGGCGATCGCGAAGATGCCGGGCAGCGCCGAGGAAAAGGCCGCCAAGGCCAACAATGTCAATCGCGCCGCGGTCAAGAATGCGGCCAAGGGCAATGCCAGTGCGCTGATTGCAGAGGTGTTCGCCACCGCTCCGGTTGAGTCGCTGGCGCTCATCAACGAAACGTTTGCAAAGGATGTTCTTAATCGTGCGGCTGATCCGAAGCAGACTTTTACCGATGATCAGTTCGTGAAGATCTCCAAGAAGGTTATGAAAGACGTCAACTCTCGTCTCGCGGGTTCCGAAGATGCTGGAGTCCGCGGTGCGTTCGCCGTTCTGACGTTGGTTCGCGCTTCCAACGGTTCGCCAGCATCGCTTGCGAACGAACTTACCGATACTCTCGGCGACAACGCGGCGACGGCGAAGAACGAGTGGCTGCCAGCTGCGTTGTCCAATCCTGCCAATTACGATCCGATGCTCTCCGGCACTGATGTCGAAAAAGCTCCTGACATCAAGCTCGCGCTCAATATTGCCGGTCCTCAGCGTCATTTCGTGTTGCTCTCTGCGGTTATCGCCGGAGCTTCTGATCCGCTTGCTGCGGCTGATGACGGCTTTGGCGACTTGTCGCAGAATCAGACGGTTGACGGTGGTATTTACACTCTTCCTCGTTCGACTGAACAGGTGCCATGGAATCCAGATATCCCTCGTGGGTATAATTGGCAGAATTTCGGGCGTTGATAATCTAAGGAAGGACTCAGAAAAATGAAGAAGATTCTCCACGTTCTTGCATTGCTTATCGCCGGAACGGTCCTTGCTGAGGATGGTTTTCTTGCTCGTCCGTCGGGCATCAAGTTCAACCGGCTTACGCTGCGTCCGTATGTTTCGTTTTCCTATACTTTCGACTCGAATCCCGATTGTGGTAAGAAGGGTGCGATGAACTCGTCGTACTGGACGGCGAACCCTGGTGTCGGTCTTACCTACGATGGCGAGAACTGGAAGCTCAACGGAAACGCTTACTACATGTATCATGCGTTCTCGTCGGGCGAGGCTTCGTCGTTGAATAACCACAGTTACGGTGAGCAGCTCGGTTTCTTCTGGTCGGATATCGTCAATCGTGGTAAGGGTTGGGCGTTGTCAATCAACGAGCGGTATACGAAGGTCAATCAGAATGATGATTTTGCGCATAGCGATGGCAAGGGTCTCTGGCGCGATCGTCAGCAGTTTGATGCGGGCATCGTCTTACAGCGCCGTTTCAATGAAACCTTGTATTCTGCGGTTAACGCCGGATTTTACTGGATTGATTACGAGAATGATCCCAAAGCGTATGGTCCGCTTTACGGCTGGGAGCGTTGGTCTGCTGGCGCTGAAGTCGGTGTTCGCGCTTGTAAATGGGCGGATGTCTTCCTGGCTGGTGGATATCAGCGCTTTACCCAGGATTCCCCCCATGGCCTTAGTCTTAAGAACGCCTCTGACGGGTGGACGGCGCATGCCGGCGCGACCGGGGATCTGTCTGAGAAGCTGACTTATCGGGTTTCCGGCGGTGTGTCTACTTTCCACTACGCTGGTGCAGACGATTCAGCAGGATTTACTTACGAGGCTAGCATCAAGTGGAAGATCACCGACACTCTCATGACCTCGCTCCTTGCTTCCAGTTACTATCATCCGTCGGAGCGTGAGGCCGGCTCGGCGGTCCGTTGCGATTCCATCAGCTGGGGTATTGCTAAAGCGTTGGTCCGTAATAAGCTTAACGCCACGTTCGATGTCGCTTATCGCCACGATACCCATGTATATACCTATCGCAATGGGTCCGATTGGGATATCAACTTGCTGACCGCACGTCTCAGTGTCAACTATATAGTCAATCGTTTTATTACGGTGTTCGCCCGCGGCGAGTTCCAGGATGAAATGAATGAAGGTGTGGTGGGCAATCGTTATGACTACGACCGTTGGCGCGCTACGCTCGGAGTGAAGTTCACGTATTGAGGTGTTGGCGTTCCTTTCCAATAGAGCTACAGCGGCGCACTTGGCCCTCGGGGCGGTGGCGCCGCTCGTGCTATGTAAATACTTCGGTGCCGGCGCGGTGTTGGCTGCGTTGCTTTGGATTTCTTTGGTTGCGGCGGTATGGGCGTTTATGGCTCCGGCAAAGGGAGAGGAAGAGCGTTCATCCGAAGCGCGTCGTCGTTTCTTTGAGGATGCTCTTGGCGATCCGTTTTTCTGGGTTGCATTGCTGTTGATCGGTTATGCGGCATTGGTTGCATTGAACGGAGGGGTCGCCTTGGAGTATGACCTCGAACAGTCGGTGTGGCGGCTGATTACGCCGACGCTGCCGCAATTGCCAGGCGGTGTTACGGGTGCGGGCGGACTTCATTTTGCTTCAGCGGTGATCGTTCTAGTAATTTATCCGGCGGTGGCATATGCTCTCGACGCAAGGCAATCTGTATGCTTCGCGCTGTTTGCAGTCACCATCGTTACCGTGGACGCGGTTTTTGCGCATGCTTCTGGTGTCGGAATATCTGGAGAGCGAGCGGCGGCATACGGATTGTGGTCTCTGGTTGCCGCAAGCGTGCTTTTCTCCGCCGAACGTACCTGCAGCCGCCCGAAGGAGCTGATTGCGTCCATTATGCTAGCCGGTTGCCTGGCGGCATTGCTGTTTTCTGGTCGGCCCGCGTTGGCTTTCATATTCGTGTCTGCACTGGTGTTGATGACCTTGTTGTTTGTCGTTTTCGCCTTCCCCGGTCTGCGGTTCCAGGGAGCGGTGCGCGCGATCGTGCTGATTTTGGTTTCAGGTTTCATTGCGGCCATGCTTTATAAGTGGCGAGTCGGTGATTGGATGGCCTTGATTCCGAATTGGTCTACGGCTGCTGATGGTACGATGACGCGTCTGGCCACAGAAGCATGGAAGTCTGCTCCCTGGGTTGGAGTTGGTCTCGGAGGATTTCCGCTTGCGGCAAAGCTTGGCGCAAGCCCGGAGGACTGGGCTGTGATAGGAGCGATCCCGGATTTCTATGCTAACGGTTGGCGGGCGTTGCTAGTCGAACGAGGCATGATCGGGGTGTTGGCGGTTGCGGTTTCGGTCGGCACCATCGGCTTCGCATGGCTCTGTCGCGCACGTCGGCGGGGAAGAGAGTTCTTCACCGCGCCGCTGCTGCTATTCCCGCTGGCTCTGGCGGCGGTCGCGGTAGGCATGGTATTTGATGGTTCGACGTTGCAGGCGGATGCTTTCGTCGCGTTCGCATCGCTTGCGGCTTTGTCGGTCAACGGAGGTATATGATGTCGGATAAACCCCTTTACTACAGTTCGAACAAGACGTCTCAACCGGCTTATTATGGCGGAGTGTCGAATATGGCGTATGGTGCTCGTCCCGCCTATTACGGCGGATCCGGGGGCGGCCAGTACGGTGCTACGCCATATTACTACGGAAGCTCTCGGCCGGGCCAAGATGAAGGATCAATGATCGGCACGCTTACTGCGGCCCGTATTGTCAGGGTTATTTCCCAGCGTTGGCTTTCGATTTTCGTTTTCCTGTTGGTCGGGCTTGTTATTGCGTTTGCGGTTTATCGTATCTCGCCCACGGTTTACGAGGCAACGAGTGAATTCACGATGGATATGCGTCGCGCTACCGGTGGCGGGCACAGCCCGCTTAGTGATGCGATGCCTGATTTCGGCAACAATTACGCGGAGGTATTTAATACACGCATCTCCGACTGGCGGTCGGACAAGATCGTCACCAAGATCGTTCAGCAGTATCGCGCCAATCGTCCGGCTTCTACGACTTCCGACGAAGAGCTTATCCGCACGTTGGCGAACTCCAAAATTGAGCTTCAGCGTAATTCTCGCATTATTTCGATCGCGGTTCGCTCCGGAGATCCGCAGATTGCGGCTGCGCTCGCGAATGCGTACGCCGAGGCGATCGAGGTATTTACCGATGAGGAGAACAAGCTGCGCTGCGACAAGGCGGTGCAGCAGATTCACGCCAACGTTGAGAAGAAGCGCCGCGATGTTGAGAAGCTTCGTAAGGAGTTGCTTGATTTCCGGACCGCGAATAAGGTTGACAATCTCCGTTCTACGCGTGAGACCTGTGCGGAGAGCTTGAAGAAGACGACGGCGGATATTCTTGCGCTCGAGACCCAGGAGACGCAGTTGGTCGAATACGAGAAACTGCTAGAGGTGGTGCAGAAGGATCCAGAACAGTTCGGAACCCTTAATGCCAATGTTCCGCGCGCGCAAGAGATATCCAGCGATTACAATGCCTTTCAGGAGGCGAACGGTGCCTATCAGGGGTTGTTGCTTAACTTTACCGAGAATCACCCCGAAGTGCAGTCGAAGAAGAAGCTTGCAGAAATCTGCCGCCAGCGGTTTATCGCTTCCTCGGTTCGTGCGCTTGCAGCCGGTCGCGCTCAGCTCGGAGTCGTTCGCAACCAGCTCGGCACTCTCCGTCGCCGCCAGGAGGATTTTCGTAACGAACTAACCTCCCTTGATCAGCGCATTATTCTTGCCGAGTCCAGTCTGATGCAGCTCGAGAACGACGCGATGATAGCGAACGACGTGCTTAAGGGGCTTACCCTCGACGAGAATACCGCCCGTATCGCCGCTGAAAGCAATAATGAGATCGTTCGCGTCGGGCGTGCTGCCAATGTTCCGGAGAAGCCGGTGCTTCCAAATCCGCTTATCATCTTCGGTGCTGGTGTCGTGATGTCGCTTGTCCTTGGAATCCTGTTCGTGCTTATTCTCGACAATCTCGAGGATACGGTTGTCAACCTGGCTGATATTGAAGGTCGGCTTGCGCTCAAGGTTCTGGCGGTTCTTCCCCACGTGCGTCGGAAGAAGCGTGAAGAAGTCGCGAAATTCCCGGTCGAAGAGAAATATTCGCAGTTTGCTGAAGCGGTCGCAGGTCTTCGCAATCTGCTGGATTCCCCGCGGTACAACGCGCTTTCGAAATGTATGCTGGTCATTTCCACTCAGCCTGGAGAAGGTAAGTCGATCACTTCCAGCTCTATAGCGATCTCCTATGCCCAGGCGGGAAGAAAGACGCTACTTGTCGACTTTGACCTCCGTCGTCCTCGGCAGGCTCGCATCTGGGGGCTTGAACTTACGAAAGAGACGAGTTTCTCGCACGTATTGCAGGCGGCTGGAGAAGGTGTTCGACCAGATTTCTCCAAGAGCGTTCAGCACAGCACCGTTAGTGGACTTGATGTCCTCGCATCGCTCCCGCCGGAAGGAGTTGATCCCGCGACGATTCTCGGATCTTCGATAGTCGGCGAGTTCTTCGATTGGGCTCGGGCCAATTATGACCGGATAATCGTCGATTCGCCGCCGTACGGACTTGTTGGTGACGTGGTTTCGCTTGCCGTGATGGTCGATTCCGCAATGATCATGTGCTGCCCCGATCGAACTCATTTCAAACCGATCCAGTATTGTTCCCGTTGCCTTGTCGAGGCTGGTGCCAATATTCTCGGCGTAATTGTTAATGACGTGGAGGTGTCAAGCTCCGCGGCGTTCAGTCCGTCTTCTCACCATCATTATGGCAATTATGGGAAGTATGGTTATGGCGGTGGCTATGGCGGATATGGCGGTTACGCCGGGTATGGTTACGGCTATGAACCTAGAAAAGACGATGCCAAGAAGCCTGATGTAACGGCCGAGTCCGATTCTGAACCCTCCAAGGACGAGTGAAAGAATGAGAGCTAAGCGTTGTATTGTCACCGGCGCAGCAGGTTTCATCGGATCGGCGCTCGTTAGGCTGTTGATAAAGGAGACCGGTTGCACGGTTCTGGTGATCGACAAGCTTACCTATGCCGGAGTGCCGGAGTCGCTCCGGGAGGCGGGGTTGAATGACGATTGGTGCAAGAAGTTGGCGTCGGCGGACGGATTCGATACGGTTCATCAGATCACCGACCGATTGTCGTTCCTTAAGTCCGACATCTGCAATCAGGGGGCGATGGACTTGGCTTTTGAAGTGTTCAAGCCCGATACCATCTTCCACCTCGCTGCCGAATCCCATGTCGATCGTTCGATTGACGGCCCGGGAGAGTTCATCCGCACCAATGTCACCGGCACGGCGACGCTGTTGCAGTCGGCACTCAAGTACTGGAAGTCGCTCCCAGATTCTGCACCCTGCACCCCGCACCCCGCACCCTGCACCAAGCGTAGCTTTGTATTCCAGCATATCTCGACGGACGAGGTCTACGGCACGCTTGGTGATACCGGTTTCTTCACCGAGAAGACTCCGTATTCGCCGCATTCCCCGTATTCGGCTTCCAAGGCGGCTTCGGATCATCTCGTGCGCGCCTGGCACGACACCTACGGAATCCCGATCCGGATCACCAACTGCTCTAACAATTATGGGCCTTATCACTTCCCTGAAAAGCTGATCCCGCTCGTGATTCTCAATTGCCTTGATGGCAAGCCTCTTCCTGTCTACGGTAAAGGCGCAAATATTCGCGACTGGCTTTTCGTCGAGGACCACGCGCGGGCGCTGATGCTCGTCAATGAGAAGGGGCGTGACGGCGAGACGTATAACGTCGGCGGTCATAACGAGCGTACCAATCTCGAAGTCGTGAAGACGATCTGTGCGATCATGGACGAACTCCGTCCCCGAGCCGACGGTACGAAGTACGAATCTCTCATCACCTATGTAAAGGACCGTCCTGGGCATGATCTCCGTTACGCGATCGATCCGACTAGGCTCATGACCGAACTCGGATGGAAGCCGCGCGAGAACTTTGATACTGGCATCCGGCGGACCGTGCAGTGGTATCTCGACAACGAGTGGTGGTGGGGTCCGATCCATCGCGGACGCTATACTGGTGAACGCCTCGGCAAAGGGTGATCGATAAACGCGCATATCTGCTGGACGTAAGTGTCCGTAAGCCGACGGATTCGTTTCTCCGCCGGCTTATTGATCGCTTGGCACTCCTTCGCTATAATGAGCTCTTCCTCTTCTCTATACATCCTTTCTCCAACTCCAACTCGTCACTCCAACTTCTTTCCGCCTGGGCTAATTTAAAAGGCATCGCTATTCGCACCTTGAATCCGCAAGAGCTGGAAAGCCTTCGCGCGGATGGTGTCGCCGAGGTGTCCACTCAGGCGTCGCGCTCGCTTTCAGGGCGCCTCGAAGAGATGCGGGAACGGATGGAGAAATGCGAAGCCTACGGACGCGAACACGGGTGTAGAAGGTTCCTTGTTACAGATTTTTCTGACGGACTCGACTGGCACTCTCCGATAATCTCCCTTCCTGGTATGGTTCTCGGCGGATATTTTGCGTCTATTGGTGCTAAGGCGGCGAAAATTGATCTTGAGCGCGAAGTCTCACAGTTTTTAGACGCACCGATGGCGGGCTTGCTGTTGCGGCTCGGAACTCTCTATCTGCGTGGCGGAGCTTATCGTGAGGATTCCAGCGAATTCTTTAATATCCTCTCAAGCGACATCGGTTATTCACGTCATCCTGGAATTACTGATCATGTATTGGAAGAAGTTTCAACGCTTCTTCGTGGTATTATGTCCGAAGCCGAGCGACATCTGGAGCGCAGTGAAACGGCTAAGGAGATACTCTACAGTGCTGTGCTTCTTGACGCCGCTTGCCACCGTCGTAGCGAAGCTCGTCTTCGTACTGCGAAGGAGGAATTTGTCAAAATGTGGAATCGTCATTTTGAATCGCAAGGACGAGATTCGTCGGCGGCGAAAATGCCGCGTTTCTGAGTCGTGTCGATATTGAGATGTCCTGCACCTATGTGCGGTGATTTTGGTATAATATGTAGATACTATTGGAGAATAATGATGAAAGACCTTAAAGCTGCGTATAAGACGATTGAAGCTGATCATTTCGCCCCAAAAATGGAGATTTCGTTCATTGACGGGGGGAAGCGTTCCACATTCCAGTACGAGAAGGTGACCTGGAACATCGGAGGAGAGGAGAAGGGCCTCCGGTATGGTGAGAATCCCGGTCAGGAAGCGGCGCTCTACAAGCTCGTGAACGGCAACCTCGTACTCGGCGATGTCGAGATGCTCCAAGCGGGTCAGTATCTCGCGTCCGTTCCGGAGCTGCTGCAGAGCGGCAAGCATCCCGGCAAGACCAATGTCACCGACACCGACAACGCGCTCAATATCCTCCGCTATCTTATGGAGAAGCCGTGCGCCGTTATCGTCAAGCACAACAATCCGTGCGGCGTCGCGACCGGCTCGACCCTCTCCGAGGCCTACTTCCGCGCGAACAAGGCGGACCGTCTCGCCGCTTTCGGCGGTGCGATTGCGCTGAACCGCGAGTGCGACCTGGAGACGGCGAAGCTCATCGTCGAGAACTACGCCGAAGTCGTCGTGGCCCCTGATTTTAAGCCCGGCGTTATGGATCTCTTCGCAACCAAGAAGAATCTCCGCGTCTTCCGCATCAGGAACATGGATCGCCTGACGAGCTTCGTCGCCAAGCACGTGATCGACTTCAAGTCCCTCATCGACGGCGGTATCGTCGCGCAGACCTCGTTCAGCGCCAACGCCCGCAAACCCGAGGATCTCATGCCCGCCTGCTGCAATCGCAAGATCACTAACAAGGAGACGGGCGAGGTCAGCTTCAAGGAATACAAGATCGCGCGCCTCCCGACCGCGAAGGAGTACGAGGATCTCGTGTTCGGCTGGCTCGTCGAAGCGGGCGTCACGTCTAACTCCGTCCTCTATGTGAAGGACGGCGCCACCGTCGGCATCGGCACGGGCGAACAGGATCGCGTCGGCGTCGCCGAGATTGCGCGTGACAAGGCGTACACCAAGCACGCCGATTGGATCGCCTGGGAGAAGTATCAGAAGCCCTACAACGATCTCCGACTCGTCTTCGGCGAGGAGGACGGCGCGAAGAAGCAGGCCGAGATCATGGAACAGACCAAGGCCGAGAAGGGTGGACTCCCCGGCTGCGCGATGGTTTCGGACGCGTTCTTCCCGTTCCGGGACGGACTCGAGGTCGGCCTGCGCGAAGGCATCACCTCGTGCGTCCAGCCCGGCGGCGCGATCCGTGACTGGGACGTGATCGACTGCGCGAACGACGCAGGTATCGCGATGGTCTTCACCGGTCAGCGCAGTTTCCGTCACTGATGAGGTAAGTTCTCAATGAATATCGTTTGCTTAGACATGGAAGGCGTCCTGGTTCCAGAGATCTGGATCGCCTTCGCCGAGAAGACCGGGATCCCCGAATTTCGCCGCACGACGCGTGACGAGCCGGACTACGACAAGCTCATGAAGTTCCGTATTGAGCTTCTCGCGAAGCACGGACTCGGTCTCAAGGAGATTCAGGACGTGATCGCGAAGATCGATCCGATGGAAGGTGCGAAGGAGTTCCTTGACGCGCTTCGTGAGAAGACGCAGGTCGTGATCCTCTCCGACACCTTCTACGAGTTCGCGATGCCGCTCATGAAGAAGCTCGGTTATCCGACGCTCATGTGCAATCAGCTCGAGGTGTCGTCCGACGGGAAGATCGTCGGCTATCGGATGCGCTGCCAGAAGTCGAAGCTCACGACCGTCAAGGCATTGCAGTCCGCTGGCTTCGAGACGATCGCCGCGGGCGATAGCTTCAACGACCTCGCGATGATCCGCGCCTCGAAGGCCGGGTTTCTCTTCCGTTCGACCGAGAAGATCAAGTCCGACAACCCCGACCTCCAGGCGTTCGAGTCGTACGACGATTTCCTCGCTGCGATCCTCAAGGCATTGTGATTCCATAACTCTTCACTCTTCACTCTTAACTCTTAACTTCTTGTGAACCGCAACATCGTCTGCATCGGAGCCGGTTACATCGGCGGACCCACCATGGCGGTCATCGCGAAGATGAATCCCGACCGCAAGGTCTACGTCTGCGATATCAACGCGAAGCGCATTGCCGCGTGGAACTCCAAGAACTGGGCGCTCCCGATCTACGAGCCGGGTCTCGTCGACATCGTCAAGGAGGTCCGCGGGAAGAACCTCTTCTTCACGACGGACATCAAGAAGGCCGTCCAGAGCTGCGACATCGTCTTCGTCGGCGTCAACACGCCGACCAAGATGTTCGGACGCGGCGCGGGACGCGCGAGCGACCTCCAGTACTGGGAAGCGACCGCCCGCGAAATCAAGGACTGGGCGAATGGCGAGAAGATCATCGTCGAGAAGTCCACGCTCCCCGTCCGCACCGCCGCGGCGATGGACGCCATCTTGAACGCCAAAGGCGTTCAAGAAGTGAAAAGTGAAGAGTTAAGAGCGAAGAGTTGTCCGACATTCACGGTTCTGAGTAATCCCGAGTTCCTCGCGGAAGGTACGGCGATCAAGGATCTGCTGAATCCCGACCGCGTGCTGATCGGCGGACCTCAGACGGCGGCGGGACTGAAGGCCGTTAACGAGCTCATCGCCATCTACCGCGGCAAGGACGACAAGTGGGTGCCGAGCTACAAGATCCTCACCACGAACGTGTGGTCCGCCGAGCTCACCAAGCTCGCCGCCAACGCCTTCCTCGCCCAGCGCGTCTCCTCTATCAACGCTATCGCCGGACTCTGCGAGGCGACGGGAGCGGACGTCGACGAAGTCGCCCGCGTGATGGGCGCCGACCACCGAATCGGCCCCAAATTCCTGAAGGCTGGTCCCGGCTTCGGCGGCAGCTGCTTCAAGAAGGACGTCCTTAATCTCGTGTATCTCTGCGAGTCGTTCGGACTCCACACCGCGGCGGAATACTGGTCCGGCGTCATCAAGATGAATGACCACCAGCAGGAGCGCATCGTCGCGCGGCTCTTCAAGGCGATGTTTAACACCCTTGCCAACAAGAAGATCGCGCTTTTCGGCTTCGCCTTCAAGGCGGATACCGGCGATACGCGTGAGACTCCAGCGGGTTATGTCGCGCGGCTTCTCAACGAGGAGCATGTGCGGCTTACGATCACTGACCCGAAGGCGATCCCCAATGCCCAGGAAGACCTGAAGGATCTCGACTCTACGCCTACGCCTCCGACCTACACCTCCGACCCCTACAAGGCGGCGAAGGACGCCGATGCGGTCGTGGTGATGACGGACTGGAAGGAATACGCGGAACTCGACTGGGCCAAGATCTACAAGTCGATGCGCAAGCCCGCGCTCGTCTTCGACACCCGCAACTGTCTCAATTCCAGCATGCTCAAGAACCTCGGCTTCAACGTCCTCAACATCGGAAAATAAGAAGTCTAAATTCCGTAATTTCTCTTCACTCATTGCTCATTTTCAATTAATGAAGAAAGCTCTTATCACCGGTGTCACCGGACAGGACGGATCGTATCTTTCGGAATTCCTTCTCGCGAAGGGCTATGAGGTGCACGGCGTGATCCGCCGCAGCTCGGTTGACTTCCGCGAGCGTATCGCGCATCTAGAAGGCACTCCGAACTTCCATCTTCACTACGGCGATCTCTGCGATTCGAGCTCGATCTTCCAGGTCGTCTCGCAGGTGAAGCCGGACGAGATCTACAACCTTGCCGCGCAGAGTCACGTGCAGGTGTCGTTCGACTCGCCCGAGTTCACCGCCGACATCGACGCGACCGGTGTGCTGCGCGTCCTCGAGGCGGTGCGTCTGTGCGGACTTACCAAGTCCTGCCGCATCTATCAGGCCTCGACCAGCGAGCTCTACGGCAAGGTCGAGGAGGTGCCGCAGAACGAGATGACTCCGTTCCATCCGTATTCCCCTTACGCAGTCGCCAAGCAGTACGGGTTCTGGATCGTGAAGGAGTACCGTGAGGCGTACGGTATGTTCGCGTGCTCCGGCATCCTCTTCAATCATGAGTCCGAGCGCCGCGGCGAGACCTTCGTCACCCGCAAGATCACGCTCGCGGCCTCGCGCATCGCACAGGGCAAGCAGGAGAAGCTTTATCTCGGCAACCTCGACTCGCTCCGCGACTGGGGTTATGCGAAGGACTACGTCGAGTGCATGTGGCTCATCCTCCAGAACAAGACGCCGGAGGACTTCGTGATCGCGACGGGCGTGCAGCATTCGGTGCGCGAGTTCGCGACGCTGGCGTTCAGGGAGGCGGGGATCGAACTCGAGTTCAGGGGCGAGGGAATCGACGAGAAGGGTTATGACAAGAAGACCGGGAAGTGCGTCATCGAGGTGAGCCCCGACTTCTACCGTCCGACTGACGTCGTCAACCTCTGGGGCGATCCCACTAAGGCGAAGACCGAACTCGGCTGGAACCCGACCAAAACCTCGTTCGAGGAGCTCGTGCGCATCATGGTGCAGCACGACATGGAGAAGGTCGCGGTCGAACGCGCCGAAGAGCATATACGCACCAATCTTGCGGAGTATCTTGAAAAGGGGCTGGTGAAATGAACAAGTCCGACAGGATCTTTGTCGCAGGACATCGCGGAATGGTCGGTTCGGCGTGCGTACGCGCCCTGAAGAAGGCCGGCTACGAGAACATCGTCGTCCGTTCGCACAAGGAGCTCGATCTGCTCGATCCGAAGGCCGTGCGGGAATTCTACGAGTCCGAAAAGCCTGATGTCGCGATCATCGCGGCGGCCCGCGTCGGCGGCATCGGCGCGAATAGCGCGGCGAATTCGCTCTTTCTCTACGAGAACGAGATGATCGCGATGAACACGGTCTGGGGCGCGGCGGAAGCGGGCGTTAAGCGTCTCCTCTTCCTCGGCTCGACCTGCATCTATCCGCGCATGGCGCCGCAGCCGATTCCCGAGTCGGCGCTCCTCACGAGCGAACTCGAGAAGACTAACGAGGGGTATGCGCTCGCGAAGATCTCCGGACTCAAACTCTGCGAGTTCTTGCGCCGCGAACGCGGACTCCTCTATCATTCGCTGATGCCGACCAATCTCTACGGTCCCGGCGACAACTACGACATCGTCCACGGACACGTCCTGCCGACGCTGATCCGCAAGTTCGAGACGATGAAGGACGTGGTCCCACTCTGGGGCACCGGCAAGGCGATCCGCGAATTTCTCCATGTGGACGATCTCGCGTCCGCCTGTCTCTTCGCGCTGTCGCTCGACAATCCTCCGGACCTCATGAATGTCGGTTCTGGCGAGGAGGTCACGATCAGGGAGCTCGCCGAGGCGGTGAAGTCCGTGACCGGTTCGACCGCCAGGATTGAGTGGGACGCGACGAAGCCCGACGGTACGCCGCGCAAGCTCTGCGATACCGCGCTCATCCGTTCGCTCGGCTGGAAGCCGGAGATAGACCTGAAGAAGGGCCTTGAGCTCACCGTCGCCTCTTACCGCGCCGAACTCGCCGCGGGAACGATCCGTCTTTAACTGTAAATCAACATGAACCTTAACGACATCCTTAAGCGTGCCTTTGAGAAGGCTTTCCCCGGCGAGGACTTCGCCGGTATTCGCGTACTTCCTGCGACCGATCCGAAGTTCGGTGACTATCAGTGCAATGATGCGCTGAAGCATGCGAAGCGCATGCACATGAATCCGCGCGAAGTCGCGGCGAAGGTGGTGGAGGCGCTCGACCAGTCGTGCTTCGAGAAGGTCGAGATCGCCGGGCCAGGCTTTCTCAACCTCACTGTTTCGTCCGACTGGCTGAACGCTCAACTTCTCAACCTCTCAACTTCTCAACATCTTGGAATTCCCCAGTTTGGGGATTCCAAGACCGTCGTCATCGACTACTCGTCGCCGAACGCCGCGAAGCAGATGCATATCGGGCACATCCGTTCGACCGTGATCGGCTGCGCCATCGACCGCATCTTCCGTTCGCTCGGATACAAGGTCATCGCCGACAACCATCTCGGCGACTGGGGCACGCAGTTCGGCATCCTCATCAAGGGTTATCGCGAACTCCTCACGCAGGAAGAGCGTGACAATCTCACCGTCGCGAACCTCGAGAAGTGCTATGTGCTTTCCGCGGCGAAGGCGAAGGAAGAGGACGGCGTCTGGAAAGAGGACTGCAAGCGCGAACTTGTGAAGCTGCAGCAGGGCGATGCCGACAACCTCGCGCTCTGGAAGAGGTTCATCGACATCTCCATCGGCGAATTCAACCGCATGTACGACAAGCTTGGCGTCAAGTTCGACACCTACCGCGGCGAATCGTACTATAACGAGATGATGCCTGGCGTCGTGAAGCGCCTGCAGGAGATGGGTATGGCGGTCGAGTCGGAAGGCGCGCTCGTCGTCAATCTCGAGGAGGAGAAGCTCGGCGTCGCGATTGTCCGCAAGTCGGACGGCGGATACAACTACACGACGTCCGATCTCGCCTGCGTCGAATGCCGCGTGAAGGATTACGATCCCGAGCGTATCATCTATGTGACTGACGCGCGGCAGCAGCTTCATTTCAAGCAGTGGTTCAACATCGCCGGCAAGATGGGCGTGAAGGCGAAGCTTGTCCACGTGCCGTTCGGGCTCATGTCGTATCAAGGCAAGGCGATCTCCACGCGTGAGGGCAACCTCATCAAACTCGACGAACTCCTCGCCGAGGCGAAGAAGCGTTCGTTCGACATCGTCAAGGACCGTGGCGGAGACGAGAGGCTCGCCGAACAGATCGGCTACGGCGCGGTGAAGTATTCCGATCTTTCGCACGATCCGATCACCGACATCGACTTCAGCTGGGACAAGGCGCTGGCGCTTGAGGGCAATTCAGGTCCGTACCTCCAGTACGCCTATGCACGCGTGTGCTCGCTGATGGACAAGGTCGGGGGTTTGAATGTCGAGAAGCCGGGAAGCTTCTCGGTACAGACTCCGGCGGAAAAGCGCCTTGCATTGCAGCTCCTGGAGTTCCCCGGCGCGGTCGTCCGTGCGGCGGAGGCGTACAAGCCGAGCGTCCTCGCGGACTATCTTTTCCAGACCGCGCAGCTCTACTCGAGCTTCTATCAGAATTCGCCGATCCTGAAGAGCGAAGAGGCGGTCCGCAATGCGCGGCTCCGTCTCTGCGCGCTCTTCGGTTCGGTCCTTTCCAAGGGGCTGAATCTGCTGGGAATCGAGACGCCGAGTCATATTTGAGAGAAGGCTGTAGGTGATAGGTCGAGGTTGACAGTGGAAGTCCTCAATTTAAAACAGGCTGCGGAACACGTCCACATGGACGTGAACGAACTGCGTCATGCCGCGCAGCGCGGCGAAATCGCCGCGGACGAGCACGGAGGGGACTGGTACTTCCGCCACCGCGATTTGGACGAGTGGGCGCAGCGGAATTTCCTCGCCGCGGGCGCGAAGGAGCAGAACCGTCAGCATCAGGTGATCCTCGACGAGCATCGTCGGTCGAAGAACACTGACTGGCGGATATGGCAGCTATTCCGTCCCGAGGGTGTGGAACTCGCGCTGCCGTCAAAGGCGAAGGCGGGAGCGATCCGCGACATGAGCGACCTCGCCGCGAAGACCGGGTATGTCTATGATGCCGACGGACTCTTCGCCGAGCTCAAGGAGCGCGAGGAGATCGCTTCGACGGCGGTCGGCGAAGGCGCCGCGTTCATGCATCCGCGTTTTCACGATCCCTATCTCTTCGAGGAGACGTTCATCGCCTACGGAAGGTCCGTGCGCGGCGTTTTCTTCGGGGCTCCGGACGACGAGCCGACGCGTCACTTCTTCCTCATCTGCTCGACGGATCATGAGATGCATCTCCATATCCTCGCCCGTCTCGCGGTAATGGCCCATGCGACGGATTTCCTCGCCGCTCTCGATGCCGCCGAAACTCCGGAAGCCGTGATCACCGCAATTCGCGTTGCCGAAGAAAAGCTTGTCGCGGACGCAAGATGAGTCAATTCCCCATTCCCCATTCCCTATTCCCCATTCCCCATCCCCATTCCCCATGACCACCGTTACCAAGACCGTCAAGTTCGATGCCGCGCACATCCTCACCAATCATGAGGGCCTCTGCCGTAATCTTCATGGACATACCTACCGCGTAGACGTCTCCGTCTCCTGTGATGATCCGTTGGCGGAGGGCGGCATGGTCATCGATTTCAAAGAGTTGAAACGCATTGCAACCGCGGAGATCTGCGACAGGTTCGATCATGCCTTCATCTACAACACCGCTTCCGAGGGCGAGCGCGAAATCGCGGCCGTTGTTGAGAAGCACGGCATGCGCACGGTTGCACTTCCGTATCGCTCGACGGCTGAGAATCTAGCCAGGCATTTCTTTGAGATACTGACTCCGCTGATTGCCGGACTCTCTGCGGTTACGGTTTGGGAGACCGCTGATTCTTCGGCGACTTACCGGGGTTGATTGCATTCTTCTGACAAATTGTGTTATAATAATCAACGTTATGCCACTTTTCGTTCCCAAAGACCGCAAGTCACTGTTCCGTCAGTTTTTGGCGGGAATGTACGACTCGGTGGTGATTACAGATCCTAACGGACACATTATCGAAATCAATCCTCGCGCGGAGGAGCATTTTGGCTTCACGCAGGATGAGGTTCTTGATAAGCCGATTTCAACGCTTATCGCTGGGCTTTCTACCGCGATCGTTCAGCGTATCCGCAAGGGGCTTGGCGAAGACCACCGTATGTTGCTCGATGGGCGAGGCCTCTGCAAGAACGGTGAGAAGTTTTGGTGTGAAGTGACGGTTTCGGTGATCGATCTGATTGATCCCGATGATCTCGTCTTCACAGTGCGTAACATTGAGCGTCGCCGCAAGTTGCGCGAGCGTCTGCGGGCGAAGGAGAATGCCTTCGATATCGCCGGTGCCGCACTTTTCGCTTGCGGCCGGGATGGAACTTTTACCGAGGTCAATCAGGAGTTCCTCGATATGTTCGGGCTTGGCGATCTCGAAGAGGCTCGCACCCACACTTTCGCGGATTTCATTAATGACGACCCGTTGCCTGCTGATTTTCAGAAGGCGCTGGAAGGCGTAACCTCTTCGGTCGGAATCGTCGCGCAGGGCGATGATGAAGATGACCAGGAGATCGAGGTGAAGCTCGGTCCTAGTAAGATGGGGAACAAGATCGTCGGCGTGGTCGGCTCGATCATCAAGGTCTGAGACGATGCGCGTCAATCCCGGCGATCCTAAGGTTCTCCAGGACTTCCTGGCAGCCAAGCTCTCTCTCTCCAAGCGCGGAGCCAAGGAAATCATTGACCAACGTCGCTGCTGGGTCAACCGCAAGTGTATCTGGATGGCTCGCTTCGCGCTCAAGACCGGAGACACCGTCGAGGCGCAAAAGGGTATCCCGAAGGCCCCAGTGAAGTTCCATGTACGCGTGCTTTGGCAGAACGAGAATTATCTTGTCGCCGATAAGCCGGCGGGGATAGTTAGTTGCGACGATCCTAAGTCTACGGAGGCGATCCTTCGCGTGCAGGAGAAGATTCCGACCCTTGAGGCCGTGCATCGTCTTGATCGAGACACTACCGGCTGTCTTCTTTTCGCGAAGAACCATGCGGCTCTTGTTGCCGCGATTGAAGTTTTCAAGACTCACAAGGTTTCGAAGACTTATCACGCCATTTGCGCTGGGGAATTCAAGTTCGCGCATCAGGTAATCGATGCGCCGCTGGACGGACAGCCGGCGGTTTCGAAGGTCTCCCGCGAAGCGGTCGGGCGCAACGCGTCGTTCCTGCGGGTCAGGATCGAAACTGGTCGCACCAATCAGATTCGCCGACATCTGTCATCCGTGCGTTCGCCGATCGTAGGCGACCGAGTCTTCGGGCTCAAGCAAGCGCGGGATCCGCGTCTTATGCAGGTTCCGCGTCAGATGCTTCACGCTTCTACGCTCGCGCTTCCTGATCCGCTTTCACACGAGGAGATCAAGGTCCATTCGCCGTTGCCAGCCGACTTCCGCGCTACGTTGAAGCTTTTCGGGATGGGCAAGTAGTGCTTGGCCATCGATGTTTGTGGCGAGAATATCAGGATTGACAGCTAACAACTAACGGCTATTTCAAAGTGAAAGTTAAAATAGTAGATAGAATAGTCGAACTGATTCGGGATACGAGTTCGTCGCTTCCGGAGGATGTCCTCAAGGCCATTCGCTCTGCTTTTCGTAAGGAAGCGCGCGGTAAAAGTGCCGCGGTCGTGCTGAAGACGATTCTCGATAACTGCGCGCTTGCGAAGCGTGAGTCCACACCGCTTTGTCAGGATACCGGTACGCTTGCTTTCTACATCGACGAGTCTCTTAAGCGTAAGGTCACTCCTGCAGTGATCAAGCAGGCTGTTGCCATTGCGACCGAGCGAGGTTATCTTCGTAAGAACTGCATTGATTCCGTCACCGGCAGGAGCTATGACGACAACTGCTGCGATGGCGCACCGGTCGTGCACTACGTGCGCGAAATGATGAATGAGAAATGTGGAATGAGGAATGGCGGAACTGTAACTCTGCTTATGAAGGGCGGCGGGAGTGAGAACATGTCACGGCAGTATTCGCTACCGGATTCGTCGCTTGGTGCGGGACGCGATCTCGAGGGCGTTCGCAAGTGTATCCTTGACGCGGTCGTGAAGGCTCAGGGGTTCGGCTGCGCGCCTGGTATTCTAGGCGTCTGCATCGGCGGGGACCGGGCGACGGCGTACGAGGTCGCGAAAGAGCAGCTGCTGCGTCCGCTCGGGAGCGGAAAGGATTCCGCATCCCCAGTTGGCGGAGTCGGTTTAGCCGGGGATGCGGAATCCCTTCCGCTCCGTAAGCTTGAGAAACGGATCTTGAAGGAGGCGAACTCGCTGGGGATCGGTCCGATGGGCCTCGGCGGCAAGACCACGCTACTCGGTGTGAAGATCGCGTCGCGTCCACGCGTTCCGGCATCGTTCTTCGTTACGGTCGCCTACATGTGCTGGGCCTGCCGCCGGCGGACGATCGTGGTTCGTGGTTCGTGATTCGAGGTTCGTGGTGATGATATGATCAGACTTGGATATCCTTTCGGTGAAAAGCAGGTGCGCGCGCTGAAGGCTGGTGATGCCGTGTCCATTACCGGGCGCATCTACACAGGGCGCGACAAGTTCCACAAGTACTTCGCTGACGGCGGGAAGCTGCCAGTCGACTTCAGGGACGGTGCACTCTATCATTGCGGTCCTGTCGTGATTCGATCTTCTTCAACTCCACCCCCAAAAACACCCGAACATCCCAACGCCTGGATCGTGAAGGCTGCGGGGCCGACGACGTCCGTCCGAGAGAATCCCTACGAACCCGCTTTCATCGCGAAGAGCGGAGTGCGGCTTGTGATCGGCAAGGGGGGGATGGATGCGGCGACGCTCGCCGCGATGAAGAAATACGGGTGCGTCTATATTCAGGCCGTTGGCGGTGCGGCGGCCTTGTCCGCGGCGGCGGTGAAGAAGGTCGCTGGGGTTTCGCTGCTTGAAGAGTTCGGGGCTGCCGAGGCTGTCTGGCATTTTGATGTCGAGAACTTCACCGGTATCGTCGCGATGGATGCGCACGGAAAGAGTCTGTTCGACGAAGTTGCGTCAGTGTCGCGCGCTAGGCTGGCGGAGCTGTCCGTTCCCAAAAGGTAAGTAGTATCATGAATGTACTTGATCGAATTCTCTCGGACCGTGAACGTTTCACTTGCCAGGTCAGCACGCTCGGCGAATGCCGGCTACAGTCTCCGATGTCGGCCGGACAGTTCGTCCCGGACGGAGAACGGATCTTCGCAACCGAGAACGAGAGTCATGCGCGGTTCGCTGAGAACGGACTCGGTCATTTGCCGACTTTCGAACGCGCTGGAGCGAAGGAGAAGATTTTCCACGATCCTTCCTGGACCCGCGCCGCGATCCTGACCGCGGGCGGACTCTGTCCGGGGCTCAACACAGTCATCAAGGGTATTGTTGAGATTCTCGCCAACGATTATGGCGTGAAGAGCATCTTCGGGATTCGTTACGGTTACGCTGGCTTGAACCCTAAGTTCGGCTATGAGCCGATGATGCTCGACCCGGACGCGGTTGACACGATCCACGAGCGGGGAGGAACCATACTCGGATCTAGCCGCGGCAATCAGCCAGTGGACGTAATGGTGGATACGCTCGTGAGGATGAACATCAATATCCTTTTCTGCATCGGCGGCGATGGAACGTTGCGGGGCGCGAGCGCGATCGCGGCGGAAGTGGCGCGGCGCGGACTCAAGATCTCCGTCGTCGGCATTCCAAAGACGATCGACAACGATCTCATGTTCGTCGGTCGTTCGTTCGGATTCGAAACCGCGGTCAGTGAGGCTTCCGAGGTGATCCGCAATGCCCATGTGGAGGCGAAGGGCACGCCTCACGGTATCGGACTCGTAAAGCTAATGGGACGCGATTCTGGCTTCATCGCTGCCGCAGCCACGGTCGCCAATCCTGTGGTCAACTTCTGTCTGGTCCCGGAAGTGGCGTTCGCCATGGAAGGTGAGGACGGGCTTCTCACTGCACTCGAACGGCGGTTTGCGCGAGGCAAATCCCATGCGGTGATCGTCGTCGCCGAGGGGGCGGGCCAGGAACTGCTTGAGGGCGAGGAGCGCCGTGACGCGAGCGGGAACGTTCTCAAGAAGGACATCGGCGAGTTCCTCAAGCGGCGTTGCACCGAGTACTTCAGGGAGAAGGGCATCGATTCTTCAGTCAAGTACTTCGATCCGAGTTACATCATTCGCAGTTGTCCAGCCCGTGGTACGGACGCTTTGCGTTGTTATATGCTTGCCCGTGCCGCGGTTCACGCAGCGATGGCCGGACGTACCGACTGCGTGGTCGGCAACATCGGCGAAAGCTATGCGCTCGTCCCGATTGCGCTTGCGACTATACAGCGTCAGAAGATCTACACCGACAGCGCGCTCTGGCACTGCGTGCTCGATGCGACCGGACAGGAATATTATTTCAAGGGCGCTTCGCGGGGTGCTTCTGCCGCGGACGCATTCGCTCCGTAAACGGATTGAGATCAGAGGATGGTTATGAATGTATACGGGCAAATCTTATCGGATATAGTCGAGCCAGCGAAGATCTGGATTGCTGAAAACGGACTGGACTTCGCTGGGCGGATTGTGGCCGCCTCGGTTATCCTCCTCATCGGCGCCATAGCGATTATGTTTTTGGCGAGGTTCTTGCGCAAGCTTGTCGATAAACATACCGGCGATAAGGTGCTGTTAGAACGGTTTTTCGTGTCCGTCGGCACCAAGATCGCCTGGACGGTGTTGCTTACGGTTGTTATCTCGAAGCTCGGGGTGAACGTGGGCCCGATCATCGCCGGACTCGGTGCGACCGGTTTCATTGTCGGTTTTGCGTTTCAAGAGTCACTTGGTTCGCTTGCGGCCGGCATCATGATCGCGTTCAACCAGCCGTTCAAGATCGGTGATTATGTCACGGTCGCAGGATACGAGGGGACGGTTCGTCACCTCGACATGATGACGGTTACGCTTACTACCGCGGACAACCGCCGGATCACCATCCCTAATAAACAGGCGTGGGGTTCGGCGATCGTCAACTATTCGGCGATGCCGATCCGGCGTGTCGAGATCTCGGTCGGGGTCTCCTATTCCTCGGATATCGGCAAGGCCTGCGCGGTCGCGATCGAGGTGTTAGGGACGATACCCGGGGTGTTGAAGGATCCGGCGCCGTGTTCTCTGGTCAAGGCCTTGCAGGACAGTTCGGTGCTTCTGACGTTCCGCGCCTGGGTGAACAACGCCGATTACTGGCCGGTCACTTCTTCGGCCACGCAGCTGATCAAGGAATCCTACGATCGTGCCGGCATTTCCATCCCGTTCCCTCAGCTCGACGTCCACGTCCTCAACAAGTCTTGATACCCCACTTGACCTGTTGGGTGCCAGACGCCGTGGATCCTAATTCCGATCCACGGCGTTTCATTTTTTCGGCATTGCCGTTCCCAATATTTCGCGCTCCTCGTCAGTTTGTTTTGGTGTGAACATCGTGAATTTGGTATAATATTACCAAAATTTGAGAGCACGATATGGGCGAAGATCAGTGGGGTAAATATCTGCGGGCTAAGGAGCCGGGGGTGCGCGAGAAGGCGTACGCCTGGAAGACGGCGTCTTTGAATTCGCGGGACGTATTCGGGACTATGACATCACTAAGGATGAATGGGTGCTTGACGGCGATACGGTGCGGTATGGTTCGTCTTATCGCCTGATGGAGATGTTGACGTTTGACATCAAACAAGAACGCGAGTTCTCGTATGTCGGACTAACCGAGTCGGAAATCATTCGTCACATTTCCCGATTTACATCTAACCTCTGGCAGATTCATGCCTTTGGTGAAGGGAATACGCGCACGACGGGAGTCTTTGTCATCAAGTATTTGCGGACGCTCGGCTTTGATGTCGCGAATGACGTTTTCGCCGAGAACGCTTGGTATTTCCGTAATGCGCTCGTCAGGGCGAACTATACGAACGTGCCGAAGGGGATTGAGGAGACGACGGAATATCTGGAGTTGTTCTTCCGCAATCTGCTGTTAGGCGAGTCGAATGTTTTGCAAAGTCGCTATTTGCTTGTGGGAGGATGGAAAGGGTCTGACGACCCTACAAGCAACATTATGACCCCCGCAAGTAACGTCGACACCCCCGCAAGTAAAAGCATGACCCCCACAAGTAATAGCAGTGGAAACTGGGCGTTGTCTAAAGCGGTCAAACGGCTTTTGCTTGTTCTTGGTGATGATGAATTGACGAGAGAGCAGTTGATGAGGTCTTTGAAGCTCAAGGATCGTAAGAATTTTTCTGAATACTCGTTGGGACCGGCGCTCAAGATCGGTCTTGTCGAGATGACCCAGCCCGACAGTCCGCGCTCGCCAACACAGCGTTATCGTCTGACCGCCAGCGGTCAAAAGGCGAAGAAGAGCTGCGTATAATTTCGATGCCATACGGCAGTCGCTTATTCTCCCCGATTTTCCCTCCCCCGAAGTCGGTTCTTTGGTATAATAGTGCCGCTATGCGAGTTGATAAACGCACGATTCTGATTGCGGGGATGGGGACATCACCCGCGGTCCTCACCGAAACGGTGTGGGCGCTTTGCCATCAGAAGAACCCGATGGTGCCGGACGAGATCGTGGTGCTGGTCACGAAGTCTGGCAAGGAGCGGCTTTGCGATGAGCTGTTGTCTGGTGAGAAGTCGGTTTGGGGTCAGATGCTTGCCGCGCTAAAGAAAGAAAAGATCAAGATTGATGGCAAATTGATCTTTGGAGATACTTCAATCCGTGTTATTCCCGACGAACGCGGCAATGGTATCGCGGACCTTCGTTCTGGCGATGACAATCTTCGTGCGGCGGATTTCATGCTGCAGCAGGTCCGTCAGTACACCGAATCTCCGGACACGGTGGTGCTGGCGTCTATTGCCGGCGGACGCAAGACGATGAGCGCATTGCTGTTTTCCTGCATGAGCCTGCTGGGCCGCGAGGACGATAAGGTTTTTCACGTTCTCTTGCCGCCGGAATTTGAAGGCGGCGTTGAACCGCCGATGTACTATCCGGTGAAGGGCGTGACCTACGTCAATCGTAGGACCAAAATGAAGTACAAGAGCGACAAATACAAGAGCGAGCTGTTCGAGGTTCCGTTCGTCCGTATGCGCGGCTGGTATCAGGAGAAGTTCAAGACGATTCCGCCGTCTTACCGTACGCTGATCGAAAAGGTGCAGGACGCGGCACCGAAGGCCGTGGTTTATCCGAAGATCGAGATCGACGCGGCAAATGGCACGGTCAAGCTGAACGGTGCGCACGTCGCTTTGAGTAAGACCAATTTCGCCGCGCTTTATTTGATCGCTAATGGCTGTCCAATGAAAGACCTCCACGCGAAGCTCGTCGAGCTTCACAACGACCATAGTGACAAGCGCATCGACTGGCTTGACACTTTCCGCGAGGGCTCCCGCTTCGCCCGTATTGATGACATCGACGATCTGCGCAAGACACTTTCGGAACTCCGCAAGAAGCTCCAGTCCGCCGGCTTCGTCAACGCCGAAACCCTCGTTCCCCAGCGCGGCAACCCGGTGACGTTCCCGATGGGGAAGATCAATTGCCTGGACAAGAAACTTAGGGATGTCCGCGGATGTCTTTTATTACGAAGGGACGCCTGAAATGAACTATACTATACCCCGGAAACGCGAGTTGAGGCGAGAAATGGGTGTGATCTACATGGCTTTGGATGCCGTTACGAAATTTATGGCCAAATGGCTAGATGATAATCTGAAAACGTTGTCTTCGGATTATTGGGATAGGTATGTCGTTTCATCACTTTACGAGTCTCAGAGGAAGACCTTGGCGGAGAATGGTGCTAAGTCTTTGTTTGATTTGGACCAGCCTACGATTTTGAGTGTTTTCCTTCAAAACAAGCAATTGCTTACTAGTAAGTTCGGAGTCGATCAACAGCTGTTTGGGGATGCCCATCGGATTAAAGACATACGAAATAAGTATTTCCATAAAAATTCTAAACCTTTGGCCGCTAGTAGATATAAGCATGATCTTGGGACTATGAAATTGTTCTTGGAGGGACTTGGCGCGCCGGCAGACGTTGTTGCTGATATATGTGATTCGTGTGATAATGAGGGTGAAACGCCATCGGTGTCGTCGCGTGTAAATGACACGGTTATAAAGATTCCTGTTCCGCGGGTTGATAGCGCGATAGCTGTTGGAGTAAATTCTGATGCAAAGGGTACCCAGAGGCAAAAAGATATTGTAAGAGCAGTGAAAGTTGTTCGTAATTCGCCTCTTGCTGTTGGGGCTATGCCGCAAACGCTGTTTAGTGAATCAAGCCTGTTGTCCATGTGGCATAGGCCAGATGAGCTTTATGCAAGCATTAAGAATTGTCTCAAGTTGGATTTTGACGAGTATAAATTTGGGAAGTGTTTGCTATATAGGCCAGAAGACAGGGTGCCCTCGGAATTGTCACTAGGTACTGGGTGGCAATGGGCAATTGTATTGCAAATATTCGAGGCTGATAAGGTTCGCATTGCCAAGGAGATAGCTAAGTTCAATCGTTTTGACGTGGAATGCAGCGTAACAGGAGATTATGCGGTGTGGAAATATGCATCGCCTCAAGGCAATCACGAAAGGGCCGCCGAAATTTCACAAATTGTATTTTTGCCTAACTGGTATGTAGATGCAATTGCGTCAACTCGCGGAGCAAAATATCAGAGGGATCGTTTAGGGGTTCGTCAAACCTTACAGGCTTCAGATGATGTGCGACGATTATATCTAGGAACATATGCGCCGCGTTCATTTGCGGAAATGGTGGCCATAGCAGATTATACATTTTCAATGCATCCTGAATGTGTAAAGAATCTCGGCGCGGAGATTTCTATTTGCGATCTTGGAAGCGGTAGTGGTCCGGCGACAATGGGGTTAATTTGGAGCCTGAAGAAGCTACGGCTGAGCTCTATTAGAAGAATTGTTGTCTATGCCATAGATGGTAATGATTCAGCGTTGAAATTATTTGAGGAATTGTTGCATAGATTGCGTGGCGCTTGGGAGTCGGTTGAAATAGTTCTAAAGGCAGAGCGTAGTTTGTTGGATGACCAGACATTCGTGCCCTGTTGCTCGCAGGTGGATTTTGTAATATCTTCAAAATTTGTTCAAGAATTGCATTCGGAGAATGATATTGGGCAGATGGAACAAATGGCTAATGCTATTTTGAAAACGGGTGGGATTTCCTACTGGATGGCGAATCCGGGAATCAATCTTGGTGCCGATAAACAGATGGCGGCTTCAACATGCGGTAATGAAGTTATTGTGTCAAAAATAGGATTGAATATTCGAGTGTGCGGTATTCGTGGATGCGATGAATCTGTTGAAGAGGCAATCTCCTTTAAGGTCGAAAGAAAGCTAACATCTAAATTAGGAGGATAAGCAATGGCACGTCCGATGTATGTTAAGGTATCTGACATTCAGAAAGATGACGATCAGTATAGAATTTACAACTTACCGCCAGACGCAAAGTATGTTGTTTCCGGTTGCGCGGGGAGTGGCAAGTCATCGCTCGCGTTGTTGTTCCTTGAAAGAGCCTTGCAAAGTGGTGAGGATGATAATACTCCGAATCAAGTATATTACATTGCGACGGTACATGAACTTGTTGAATGCGTTAGGAAACAGTTTGCTCGCTTTGCCACTGTTCCTAAATATAATGATTATGCTATAACTGGAGCGGCGTGGGCAGCCGGCAGCATATCTGATTTGCAACGTCGGGGTCAAAATCAGCACGGACCGTTTTTGATTCGTGGAAGGGAATGTATGAAATGCAATCCGCGTGGGTACAATAATGATTGGATTGATTTGAAAATTAACAAGCAACCCGATTATCTGCTAATTGATGAGGCGCAGGATTTTGATTTGCCGACACTAAAGAGCTTCGCTTCGTCGGTGAATAAGGGGTGCGTATTTTACGGAGATGATGCACAGAAGATAATTGCTAATGGAACAAATTTAGACGACCTTTGCGCGGAGCTTCGAATTCAACGGCATTGTCTGAAGCGGAATTGGCGACTTTCCAAGGAGGTTGCGAAATTTGCTCAAGAGCTTCCTGGTAAAAAAGCAGATGATGATTTTGTAAGAAGATGCCGCGGAGAATACCAAGAAAAGCCGATTGTTTATGGATGTGCTAATGAAGACATGATGGTGCAGTATATTCTGGAACGATGCCAAAAGGCAACAGTGGATGATGATATAGGTATTGTTTTGAGGAGTAATCAACAAATTCATAGATGGTATCAGCACTTTAAGAACGTGCTTGGTGATAATATGGTTTCGGCTAGATACAGTTATGATACACTCTCGCCATTTGGAATTCCGACATCGCATTATGACTATTTGCGGGAAACGCCTGTGAAAATTGTGCGTTATGAGGATGCAAAGGGACAGCAGTTTCGCGATGTTTATGTAATTGCAGATGATGCACTTATGAATGATCCGTTAGGGATGAGTTGCTTTTACGTCGGTGTGACGAGGGCAGAACGCTACTTATATGTGCTGTATCAGGGTGGTAAACCAGCATTCCTTGAGAACGTCGATCCTGATGTATACAGAACTTCAGATGTTAAGGAAATCAATTTCTAATAGTCATGAAATACTACTTCCCGACCTCAACGTTGAATTTTGATGCGATAGCATCTTCTATGTGCATTATGCCGGCTTCGTTTTACAGAGATGGAGCAGTTGGGTTTTCCCGCTATACGCGGAGCGCGGTTGATCGTGATGATAATAGCTGCTATTTGTATTCCCGACCAATTACATGGAATCATTCTATGAGTGATTCCGTTGACTATCCCATGCTGGTTGAGATAGAAGATGATAAACTGTCACTTATTGGAAGGAAATGTGAGATGACTGGAGATGTTGACGTAATTCGTATTACTTCTCCATATTATTTTACGGCATCGAGTATTGTCACGCGGCGCATTCGGTTTTTGTTTAGGAATCAGGATGAACTTAAACTGATAGTCAATCGCACTCGGGCTAACGTGGCGGAGTGCAAAAGTCTTGGTGTAGCCGAGGCGTGGGGCGTGGATAACTTTGCAGTGATTGAAGGTGTTGACAAGCTTGTTGACTTTAACACGCTTAATGGCGGAATGATGTTCACGCAGGAGGATGGCAGTATGTGTCAACCAGGAATATGGTCTGACTATGTGTATCAAGACCGGCTCGATGGCGCAAGGGTCGGCTTTAGGGCTGGGCAGTGGTTTCGCGCCATTATCACGGGGAAATTTATTGACACGATGCGAGAGCCGCTGACGTTTGAAATATGGCGGGATTCGTTGACACCCGAGTTTAATGCGCTTTTGGATATGATTTGCGGGGATGAGAAACTCAAGTGGGATGTAAATCGTGATGCGGTTGTGGATTTCTGTGCCAGATGCTGGAAGGAGTGTCTTGCGAAGTCACATGATGAGGCAAGGCATGAAATATTGAGATGTATAGCGAGGAGCATTGCCGACACAAGATATGTGTATCCTATAGATAGGATTCAAGATCCAGAAATGCAGGCCTTGGCGTGCTTCGTTGCCGCTGGGAAGCGAGAGGGGACGCTTGTAAATTTGCTGAAAACAGAACATATTCAGCTTCCTGAACTTGCTTTGTCGTTGCATGGCGCACTTGTTGGATACTCAATTATGTCGCGGGCGCTATTTGAGAAAAGAAGTTATATTGACGAGGAAGCGAAATCGGAAGACGCGCCAATGGCACGAGGTGCAGCGAAGCAAAAATCTCCTGCGATAGATATGCAAGGACAAGAAGCTTCTCTTGGAATAAAGACCCAGGCCAATGTCTCGTGTGAGTCTTCTGGCGGAGATTTACCAGGATGGGCCAGACAGATTTGGGAGAATGTCAAGGGTCTCGTTAGTTTCGCCAAGATCAAGGGGAAGAAGCGGGTACAGGTTGAGAAGGCTCTGTTTCAGGCGCTGAGTGAATGCAAGGATGAGCGTGCGTTGTTGCGAGTCCTTCCCGGAAAGTATCAAGCTGATGGCTGGGGACGTCGGACTGCGCTTTATAAGGATTTGAAGAACTCAATAGAAGTGGCGAAAGCTGGAATGCCAATAGATGGGGATTTGTTCAACCAGTCGAGTATGCTCAAGTCATTCGATTCTCGTTTGTTGATATATGATCAAGGGTTGATGGAAGAAATAGCAAAGCGATTTGCAAATATTGGAGACGAAAGGCTTCGGCTGTTACGAGACGTTGTGAGAAAGTTTGTTGCGAAATATGTTGCAGGTTACTACGGGCAACATCCGGATAGATACAAACAGGAAAATTCGGACCTGATTGATCATATGATCAAATGCTTTATTTCGCCAATCACTCCAGATTTGAACTTTAAGTTTGAAGGAGATGAGGAAAATTCATTCGTTGCATTTCTCGAAGAACGATATCATTGTAAAAGAAATACGCATTGATGGATTATAATGGGATGTTGAAGCCTGTGATTGTATCCGCGAGTCGCTCGACGGATATTCCTGCTTTTTATGCAGATTGGTTCTTGGAGCGGCTGAGGGCGGGATATTGCAATTGGGTGAATCCGTTTAATCGGGAAGTGTTTCGGGTTTCGTTTGAAGATGTTCGGATGATTGTGTTTTGGTCAAAGAACCCAAAGCCGATGATTGAACGGTTGGATGAGCTGGAGGCGCTTGGATTTAAGAATTACTATTTTCAGTTTACACTGAATGACTATGTGCGTGAAGGTCTTGAGCCGAATGTCCCGCCGGTCGAGAATCGGATTGAGACGTTTAAGGTCCTTGCGAAGCGAATTGGCAAGGAACGTGTAATCTGGCGATATGATCCGTTGATTCTTTCCGATGATTTATCGGTTGATGCTCTTCTGGAGCGTATCGCGAGAATAGGCAAGGAGTTGCGTGGGTCAACTGAGAAGCTTATTTTCAGTTTCGCAGATATACAGGATTATCGGAAGGTTGCTAAAAATCTGGCGGGGACCACTTGTCGCGAATTCACGGCCGCGGAAAAGATTGTGTTTGCCAAAGGGCTGCGCGAGATCAATCTTGATTTGGGGTTGGAAATGGCGACTTGCGCGGAGGACATTGATCTTTCTGTATACGGTATTAAGCATAACAAGTGCGTCGATGATGAGCTGATGATGCGCCTGTTCAACACGGATTCCAAGCTGATGGAGTTTATCGGCGCGGAATACGACATGATTGATGGCTGGTTGATTAAGAAATCCAAGAAGGACAAAGGCCAGCGCAAAGCGTGTGGCTGCGTGATCAGCAAGGACGTCGGCATGTACAACACTTGTCCGCATCTTTGCAAATATTGCTATGCAAATGCTTCGGATGCTATTGTAATGAGGAATTTTAAGCATTGCAGTGAACGCCAGTATGACGATCTTCTGGTTTGTGAATTAGGATAAGGACATGGATGCAATACCACTTAGATGGCTTGAAAAGGCGAGGTCGGAAATTGATGCGTATGATCAGTTTGTGTCGGCATACATCGCAATGAACTATCTTTATGGTGGTCGGAGCGAATCGTCTGAATTGAAGCGATTTGTGAATTGCGCAATGGAGATTTGTGAAATGTCCAACGTTGATCCCTTTTCGTTCGAACATACGGAATATTTGGCTGACGGCGTATTGAATATGCACCCCAAACATGTTGGAGAGCGTGTTGCGGTCATTTCTGGAGATCGAGTTTCATTGTTCTCTGCGATTTACTTGGTTCGATGTAATTTGTTTCATGGAAATAAAGATGTTGCGTGCGAGCGAGACATGCGTTTGTCGGCGCAAGGTGGAGGAATCTTAATTGGGATTTTAACAGCGCTTAGTCACGCGTGAGTTTCTGGGAGTGGATATCTGCGGATATCCAATTGGCTGTATGCGGGACGTAGATATGAGATACTACCCTTGTCAACGAAAGAAAGGACAAGGGAATGTACGAGTTTCATGGAACAGTTAAGCGTGTGGGTGAACTTCAGAAGTTCTCCAGCGGATTTGAGAAGCAGGATCTGATTGTCGAAGAAGACAAAGACGGCAGCTGGCCGAATGTGGTTGCTTTCACGTTTAAGAAGAATGCGATTTCAAAATTGGCGGGTGTAACCGCAGGCGCTCATGTAAAAGTTGGTTTTGTTATCGATGGTCGCGAGTGGACCGATTCCAAGACGGGCAAGGTGAAATATTTCTCAGACTTGACCGCTTTGAGGCTGGAGGTTGATGGTCATCGCGAACTTGTACCTGAACCTGCGGATCCGCCAGGAGGGGATCCTTTTGCGGATGATAACGAGGAACCCCCATTCTAAGGAGTTTGCATGGGAAGCGGAGATTTTGAGCCGGAGGGTTGGAGCGCGTTTGATGACCACGGGGCGCATGGCGAGAATGGTAATGCTGGATGCGCGGCGGTTTTCATCGTGATTGCGATTGTGACGGTTATCGGGAAGGTCGCGGGATGTTGATAGCGCCGTAATGTCTCTCGCCGAGAGACATTGGAGGGGAATGAGGTTATTGTTGCTTGCAGTGTGGTAAAATGTGCGCCATCTTCAACAAAGAAAGGAGGCGCAATAATGCGTGAGTTCTGGGTTACGATAGGTGCAATGGTAGTCGGATACTTGATGTATCTCGGTATAAAGTCACTGGGTGGGAAATAACGGGAGGTCGTGATGTTGGCTCAATATATTATCGCCGCGATGATAATCACACTGATCGGAATCGTCATTTCGGTCATCAAACGTAAGTAACATGAACGGGATCGGTGGGTGGGTTAACGATGTTTACAGATAGAGAGCTTGAGCTCGTCAAGGAATTCGACGCGGAAGATTATGATGGCTTTCTGCGCGAATCGGCGGACGTGAAGTCCGAGTGGATCCTTGGGTATTATCGGTTTTGCTGCTTCGCGTACGGACGTGGAGTTCCGCGAGATCGGATCGCTGCGCGAAAAGAACTTGTACCCGTACTGGGCAAGATCGTCGCTGAAGCCGAATCCGGTGACGGTGTGGCACAGAACACGATGGGGGTCCTGATGGAGTTCGGATATCCTACGGAATCCGGATTCGTGCCTCCTGACGCCGTGTCCGCTAAGAAGTGGTATCTGCGTTCGGCGGAGTCCGGCTGCGTCAAGGGGCAGTACAATTACGGAAGAATGTGCAAGGATGGAAAGGGTGGCGGTAGAGATGCTGAAGAAGCCTTGAAATGGTGGCGGGCGAGCGCTGACCAGGGGGATTCAAAGACGCAGTATGCACTTGCAAGATATCTTTCACAACTACGGAAGACTTCTGAAGCAGGGCTTATCGCCCGGTATTTACGGAGTGCGGCGGCGGCAGGTCTGGCAGATGCGAGCAGAGTCGTTGGACATTGCGCGGACGACTTGTCGGATTCCCGGGTCTATGCAGAGCTGTTGATCGACATTGCCGGGCAGGAGCTGAAACGGCGTCGCGATCCTTTCGTGGGTGTGTGTTTCAGTATAAACGTATCAGACGACAGTTGGCTGCTGGCAAATCAGCCCAAAGGATCGAAGGTGCCGCCGGCTGGAGAGCCTGGTAAGGTCGCGATTCCGGACCTGAAACGGACTAATGCATCGTTTTCGGCGATGCTGATAAAATATGTCAGAGATCGGTTCGGAGGTGATGCGCCTAGTGTGTATCGTGCGGCTCGTATCAACCGTAAAACATATTCGGCCATCATCAGTAACGAACTTCGCGCCGTATCCAAGCGAACGGCGGTTGCTTTTGCGTTTGCGCTGAGACTGTCGCGAACAGAGGCGGATGAATTGCTACGGACAGCAGGATTTGCATTCTCGATGTCGATTTTGGAGGATATAATCTTCGGTGCCTGTATTGACGCTGGCATTTATGATCTTGCGCGGGTGAATCAGATTCTTGTGAATCATCAAGCGCGTCCATTCCCAGATCCTGAGGATTGACGTTTTCAGGACCATGTAAGATCGTCGTGTCCGCGGTGAGTAAGGGTTGGTTCTAGTGATGTTTGGGTTATGGAAAATGATGTAAATATGATGATCTGCGCTGATTGCGGGAAAGAATATGACGCTTCGGCGCCGTGCTGTCCGGAATGCGGGCTGCCGGTGTCCGGAGTAATGCCGGATGTCAAGATGATCGAGATCTCGAAAATGGGTAATCCGTACTGGGGACGGTACCGAGAAGTGCAAGACCGATCCCAAATCAATCATGACAGCGGGGCCGGAATCGTGGAGTTCTTCGACGAGGTCGCCGATTCTGCGGATGCAGGCGATCTGATGGCCAAGTATTTCCTCGCGACGGAGGTGTTTAAAGGCGAAAAGCATCAGCGTCGGGCGTATGAGCTGCTGAAGGAGGCGTCAGATGCCGGCAGTTCGATGGCGGAGAACGAGCTCGGATCGATGTATTGCCGGGGTGCTTATGTCGCTAAGGACTTCGGCGCCGCGACGCGGTATTTTCGTCGTGCGGCGATGAGGGGTGATCCCGTCGCGATGCGTAATCTCGGCGACCGTTATCTTTCCGGAGAAGGCGTCCGCCATGACACGGCTAAAGCGATAGCCTGTTTCGAACAGTCGTATGCGAGCGGCTGGTGGAGGGCGGCAAGGGATCTTTCGGACGTGTATTCGAGTCCGGACTACGGTTGCGTCGATTATGCGAAAGCCGTGATGTACGCGAGGTTCGCCGCGAACGCCGGAGATGCGGAAAGCAAGTACCGGATGTACGAGCTCTACATGAACGGACAGGGCGTTGAACGCGACCCTGGCGGAGCATTAGTGTGGTGCCTGCAGGCGGCTGAAGAATTTTATGTCCCAGCGATGGAGACGATGGCGCTCTTCTATGAAAGAGGCGTCGTGGTCAAGGCCGATTATTCGGAAGCGTTCAAGTGGTACGAGAAGGCTGCCGCCGGCGGTTCGAATTGGGCGAAGCTCCAGCTTGCGGTTTATCATAATCTCGGGATCGTGGGCGAAGAGAATCCGTCGCGCGCGTATTATCTCGCGATGAGTGCGTTGGATTCGGGATATAATGAGGCCCTGTGGCAGGTGTCGTATCATTTCCGGACCGGACGGGGCGTGCGCCAGGATACGGCCAAGGCGGACGAATATCTTAGGCGCGCGCTGAACGAAGGCACTCAGTTCGCGTGGCGGGCGTGCAAGCCCGAGACCGCTCGTCACGAACTTGAGATTCGGATGCGCTGGGCTGGAAAGGACAAGGATCGGCTATCCAGGATTGTCGACTGGCTGGAGCGGAGCGATTGCCCGGATGAGGCGCGGGAAATTCGTTCGAAGCATCCGGAGATTACGGAAGTGCGGCCGGAGGAGCATCGGAAGCACGTGACGCCTTGCCTATGGCGGAAAGATTCGACGCCGTCCGCGGCCCTTGTGTCCGATGGCTTTAAGTTCATACGCCGTGTGATTGCGGTGGTAATCGGCGCGTTTCTGATCGCGCTGGCGAAGCAGCTGTTTGTGTTATAATTAAGGAGAAGGAAAGATGATCGGTGCAATTGTCGATTTCACAGGAGGGATGATAAGATGCGTTTGATTTTTGTGTTGTCGCTGGTTATGTCCGTATTTTGCGGTTGCAGGTATGAACGGGTAATCTTGCCAGGAATTCCGTATGCGTCGGAACCGAAAAACGCAGAACTGCTTTATGAAGTTGACGACCTTGCGCTTTTTGCAGGCAAAACGGAATCGGATATTGCTTTTAACAAGTCGAATGATTGGCTCCAGCGCAATTCTCTATTCATGCGACGGTGCATGGAATCGGGGCGGGAAGAGTGGCGTCTTATAATGACGGCGGAAGGCGATTGGAAGCTTGCAGAGGGTATGGGCAAGTGGTGTAATGACCGAGCGAAAGACGCAAGACGGGACTTCTGTGTTATGAAGGCCAGCTTGTCAAAAGATCGGAAGACGGTCTGGATGGTTTGCGATCCGCACATCGGCACATATTACATCGTCGGTCGGCTCGATCTTAATACAAACACATTTCGGGTGTTGATGGATGGAGACACGGCTGAAGAGCAGTCGGATGGTACGATTTTGGTTAAGGGCAAGAAGACGTATCTCAATGATGAGAACGGAGAGTCGCTTGGCGCGGCGTGGTACGATCTTTGGATGACACCCGATGGTAAAGTCATTCGAAAGACGAAACCCTTGACCGCCGACCAGTTGTAGGACGAATAGCAAAGAGAGAATGAAAAGGAGAAATAAAATGAAGAAGCTGATTGTCGTGAGTTTTGCGCTGGTGGTTTTTGTTACGGGATGTAATGTGAAAGATGACGAGCAGAAAGTGCCGGTGGCTGCGGGATTCGAGATTCCCCGGTCGTTGGTGACACGAATGCTGGATGCGCATGATCGGGCAAGGAATAGAACCGCGGGGAGAGGCACTGACTTCGATTCGGCGGAAATGATCTCGCTGGCGAACGGACCGAAGCTGCTAAACGGACTGGAGCTGACGAATGCGCTGGAGATCGCAAGCCGTCCGCGCGGCGAGATGAAGTTCTGCGATGACGGTCTTCCTGATTCCGAACGTCATGATCTCTGGCCGTTTGAAATCGAGAAGTTCGAGGCGGAGCTGGAGTCGAAGATGGAGGTTTCGGCGGAATATGGCTATCAGATGAAGCCCCAGTTTGAAAAATTGGCCGGGAGTGTCGGGAGGGGAGGTTTCGGACAAGGCAATCAGACTCTGCAGTGGGTCAATAGGGAAGTCGAGCAGTGGGCTGTCAAGGAACTGGACAAGGAATTCGGCCGGGTTGAAGCCGCGGAGTTCTGCGCGACATTCCGTTTTGAGGAAATGCCGGAGGGCGTTTCCGCGTGGCAGGTTGGGGCGGAGCTATATCTCATCATACGGCGCGGCGAAGAGGCGTGGGAGCCGCGCGAGTATGAGTTTGTGCGTTGTAAGGAAGGTCGCGCGCCGCATCACGTGGCCACATTCGATTCGTTTCCCGGTGCCATGGCGGTAGCTGCCGTGTTCCGGTGCAATCATGACGTTGCGGGTGGTCACAATGTTGCCGCCATGATATGGAATCACCAGTGTGATCGGGTGCAAATGAGCCCTTATCGAATCTATGACCTGCTGTTGGATGCTTCCTGTGGCGGGATTGTGACGGCAAAGGAGAATCTTGAGGTTATGCGGAAGCATATGCCCGAGGTCGTTTGCCTGGATGAGGTGATGTTGCGGGAGGCGTCGCGGCTGTCGGATGTCGAGGCGAAGCAGGTCAGGATCCTCCGTACGGGGGTAGTGGGATCGTCAAATGCGTCGACCGACAGTCCCAATGGGGTTTTCTGTCCGGGGCTTGGTTTTGCGAAGGACGTGTTATGGGAGGAGCCTGACGATGACGTGAGGAACGACTCGCGAGGTGAGCTTTTGGTCGACTTGTTCAACATGACGACAAACAGGGCGGTTCGGCTTGTGACGTTCACCTTGCGGAAAAAGTTGATGCGCGTGATAAAGGAGAGTCGGCGGATGCAGCCTGTCAGGGAAGATGAGGAAGTCGTTTGTTCGCGAGTTTTCATTCGGCCGGGGGGTGCGTTTAAGGCGCGAGTCGAGTTCAAGCCGCAGGTTGTCGATGACAAGTCGAAATATGCGGTCGACTTCAAGCTGGAGATCAAGGAGGTTTACGGATGCGAGAGCAGCGAGGACGAATGGTGTCCGAAAAACAGTCTTCGGGTGAAGAGCGGATCGTTTCGGGATCCCAAGCCGGGAGACGTGGTGACGCTCGTGTTTACGAATGACGTCGAGATGGCGTTTTGTTGGTGTCCCGCGACGACGAGCCCGGAATGGATGCTGATATCTGGCGGAAAGGACTATTTCATGATGGGCTGTCCGACAAACGAATTGGGTGCGGTAGGTGACGAGACACTTCATCCTGTTATGCTGACGAGAGGTTTTTGGATAGCGCAAACGCCAATGACCGAGCGGCAGTTTCTGGCGGCAGGCGGCAAGCTGAGTTCTCCGTGGCCGTCACCTGGAGAATTGCCGGTACAGGCATCGTGGTCGGATTGCAGGGACTGCTGCGCGAACTTGTCGTCGATGGTCCGCAAGCTGCATTTGAGCGTCGCTATGCCGACTGAGGCCGAATGGGAATATGCCTGCCGTGCGGGGACGACGACGGCGCTGAATAGTGGAAAGGATCTGACATCCGAATTTAACAGGTGCAAGAACATGGATGAAGTCGGGTGGTATGCTCGGTGGCCGGGTGATTCGATGAATCGCCCATGCGGTGTAAAGCGATTCAAGCCGAACGCCTGGAATGCCTATGACATGCACGGTAACGTTTTCGAGTGGTGTTTCGACGACTATGGATGGTTGCCTGGAACTCTTATGGTTGATCCGACCGGTCCTGAACGCGGTTATGTTCATGTTGCCCGAGGAGGCGACAGCACTTCCAATCCGTGTAATTGTCGTTCGGCGTCGCGTTGCAGAATATTTAAAGATGAGGCCGGCATTCGTCCGATTATGCGCTACTTCGAGCGGTATGAGGATTTGCTGGGGAGGGAGTGTGTGAAACGGGCTGACGGTCGAAGGGGCCATTAAGAATGAAAAATCTTATCATCTGGCAATTTATGGGGGGTCTGAAAACAAGACTGATCAGGCATGTGATGAAACATTATTTATTGGCGTTTATGGTCGCACTGACCACGTGCGGTTGCAGGTATGAACGGGTAATCTTGCCAGGAATTCCGTATGCGTCGGAACCGAAAAACGCAGAACTGCTTTATGAAGTTGACGACCTTGCGCTTTTTGCAGGCAAAACGGAATCGGATATTGCTTTTAACAAGTCGAATGATTGGCTCCAGCGCAATTCTCTATTCATGCGACGGTGCATGGAATCGGGGCGGGAAGAGTGGCGTCTTATAATGACGGCGGAAGGCGATTGGAAGCTTGCAGAGGGTATGGGCAAGTGGTGTAATGACCGAGCGAAAGACGCAAGACGGGACTTCTGTGTTATGAAGGCCAGCTTGTCAAAAGATCGGAAGACGGTCTGGATGGTTTGCGATCCGCACATCGGCACATATTACATCGTCGGTCGGCTCGATCTTAATACAAACACATTTCGGGTGTTGATGGATGGAGACACGGCTGAAGAGCAGTCGGATGGTACGATTTTGGTTAAGGGCAAGAAGACGTATCTCAATGATGAGAACGGAGAGTCGCTTGGCGCGGCGTGGTACGATCTTTGGATGACACCCGATGGTAAAGTCATTCGAAAGACGAAACCCTTGACCGCCGACCAGTTGTAGGACGAATAGCAAAGAGAGAATGAAAGATCGGAGACTGGTGAATAGGTTCGAGCGAAGGCGGGCAGGGACTGATTTATGATATAATATTCGTTACTATGAAATGGACAAAGTACCTTATTCAGACGCTCCGTGAAAATCCCGGAGACGCGGAAATCGATTCCCACAAGCTAATGGTCCGTGCGGGCCTCATCAAGAAGATGGCCGGTGGCCTTTATACCTACCTCCCGCTTGGCATGCGCGCGCTCCGCAAGGTGCAGCAGATCGTCCGCGAAGAGATGGATCGCGCCGGTGCCCAGGAGATCGTGATGCCGATCCTCCAGCCCGCGGAACTCTGGAAGGAGTCCGGACGCTGGGAGTCGATGGGTCCGAACATGTTCAAGGTCAAGGACCGCGCCTCGCACGATTACGCGCTTGCGCCGACCGCCGAGGAGGCGGTGACGGACGTCATCCGCGGCATCGTTTCGTCCTATCGTCAGCTTCCCTGCACCGTCTATCAGATCCAGTGGAAGTTCCGTGACGAGATCCGTCCACGCTTCGGCCTCATGCGCTCCAAGGAGTTCCTGATGAAGGACGCCTATTCCTTCGACGTGTCGATGGAAGCCGCGGACGCGAGCTATATGGCGATGTTCAACGCCTATAAGAAGGTGTTCGCCCGCTGCGGACTCAACGCCGTCCCGGTTGAAGCCGACACCGGCGACATCGGCGGCAAGTTCTCCCACGAGTTTCATGTTCTCGCCGATGCCGGTGAAGATGGTATCGCCGCATGCGAGTGCGGTTACGCCGCGAACCTCGAGAAGGCGGAGCGGAAAGTGCAGGGTGCAGAGTGCGGAGTGCATGCTGTGGAGTGCGGGGAGATCGAGAAGATCTCTACGCCCAACGCCAAGACGATCGAGGAGATCTCGAAGTTCATGGGCGAAGAACCCTCGCAGTTCGTGAAGACGCTTGTCTATGTCGCGGACGGCAAGACGATCCTCTGCTGCGTTCCGGGCGACTACGAGGTTAATGAGATTAAGCTCAAGCACCTCCTCGATGTGAAGTCGCTCGAGCTCGCCGCGCCAGCGATCGTCGAAGAGACCACGGGCGCCGCGGTCGGTTTCGCGGGTCCTGTCGGCGCGAAGGTTCCGGTTTACGCCGATTCCTCGCTCGAAGGTGCGAAAGGCATGATCGTCGGCGGCAATGAGACCGATGTGCATCTCAAGAACGTCGATCTCGCGCGGGATACGAAGATTGAGAAGTTCGCGGACCTCGTCATTGTCCGTGACGGCGATATTTGTCCGAAGTGCGGAAGGCCTATGAAGATCAAGCGTGGCATCGAGGTCGGACACGTCTTCAAGCTCGGCAGGAAGTACACGGACGCGATGAAGGGCGTCTACAAGACCAACGAACTCAAGGAAGAGACGATGATCATGGGCTGCTACGGCATCGGCGTGAGCCGCACGATGCAGGCCGTGATCGAACAGCGTCACGACAAGGACGGCATCATCTGGCCAGCGTCCGTCGCGCCTTTCCAGGTCGTGATCGAGAATCTCGACGCCGACAAGGCCGAGGTCACCGCGGTCGCGGACGAACTCGAGGCGAAGCTTGAGTCCGCTGGTATTGACGTGATCGTCGACGACCGTGCGGAGCGTCCCGGCGTCAAGTTCAAGGACGCCGACCTGATCGGTTTTCCGGTGCGCGTCGTCGTCGGAGCGAAGGGGCTTGCCAACGGAGGCGTCGAGATCAAGCGCCGCGATCAGGACAAGTCCCAGACGAAGATCGTCGCCCCTGCGGATGCGTTCGAGGCGATCAAGGCGGCGCTCGCGTAATGGCGGGTGTCGTCAATTCGCGGCGCACGGCCGCCTTCATCTTCGCGAAGTGGCTCGCGACCAAGGACTTTCCGGCGACCATGCTGCCGGAAGGTCCTGACCGTGCGTTTGTGCAGGATCTCGTCTATACCACGATCCGCAGACTGCGTCCTTTGCGGCGCATTCTCGGCGGATTCCTGAAGACCTGGCCGAAGGGCGAGCTCGAGGCGCTCCTCTATATCGGCGCCGCGCAGATCCTCTACATGAAGGAGGTTCCTGATTTCGCCGCGGTCAGCGCGACGGTGGATGCCGCGAAGGCGTCCCCGAACAAGAATATCGCGAAGGTCGTCAACGGCGTGCTGCGTAATCTCATCCGGAAGCGCGATGAAGGCGTCGACTTCATGGAAGGTGCTCTCCTGGAGGAACGCGAGAGCTTTCCGACCGCGCTTGTGAAGCGTTGGATAGACCGCTTTGGCAAGGAGAACGCGGAGAAGCTCTGCAAGTGGCACAACGAACCCGCGGAGACCTGGATTGCGAGATCCGACCGCAGTTTCACGAAACTGGAGCGCGGCGAACGGGTTGAGAGCGTAAAGGGCTTTGCCGAAGGCGAGTTCATTGTGCAGGATCCCGGAACGCAGCTTGCGATCGAGCTGATGGATGTGAAGCGCGGCGAGAAGATCCTCGATGCGTGTGCGGCGCCTGGCGGCAAGACGATCCAGCTCGCGTGGCGCGGCGCCAAGGTTACGGCCTGCGAGGTCAATCCCAAGCGTTGCCGCCGTCTCATCGCGAACCTGGAGAGAGTTGGAGTTATGAGTGGGAGCTCGAGAGTGGAGGTCATCGATTCAATTCCTCAATCTCAACCTTCAACCTCAACCTCTTTCCTCAAGATCCTTGTCGACGCGCCGTGCTCGAACACGGGCGTGTTGCGGCGGCGTCCCGATGCGCGCTGGAACTGGAGCGAGGAGAAGCTGAAGGAGCTTGTGAAGCTGCAGGCGGAGATCCTCGATCAGGTGGCGCCGCTCGTCGTGCCAGGCGGATCTATCGTCTATTCGACGTGTTCGAACGAACCTGAGGAGAACCTCGAGCAGGTGCGTGCGTTCACGCGGCGTCACAAGGATTTCCATATCGTCACATCGAAGGAGTCGATCCCCTACGAGTCGGGACACGACGGCGCGTTTGCGGCGCTTATTACAAGGAACATCGAGCAGTGAACATGGAGCAGTTATGGAGGTAAAGGTTCTGAGAAAGATGAATATCCGCAACTGTTCACTGTTCAATGATCACTGATCACTTGATTTTCAACTACCAACTATCAACTACCAACTATCAACTTAATTATGGCACAGATCTATGAATATACTGGCGTCGTCGAAGAAGTGATGGCGGTCCAGACGTTCTCCAGCGGCTTCACCAAGCGTGACCTCATCATGGGGGACGAGAACAATGCGACCTCGAAGTATCCAAACTACATCAAGTTCACCTTCAAGAAGGACAACTGTTCGCTGTTGGACGGCATTCAGAAGGGACAGAAGGCGAAGGTGCGCTTCGCGATCGACGGACGCAAGTGGGAGGGCGGTACGAAGGGTGTTCAGTACTTCGTCGATCTCACTGCGCTCAAGGTTGAGGTCCTTAACGCCGACGGCACGTCGACCGAACCCGTTCCTGCGCCGGCAGAGCCCGACTTCCCGGAAGACGCCGGCATGGTCGATGACATGCCTTTCTGAGTTAGGAAGTAGGAGTTAGGAATTAGGAATGAAGGAATATTAAATTCCGCAATTCCTAATTCATCATTCCCAATTCACTATTCTCCTCAATGGTCTGGAAAGAGATAATCGCGAAGACTGTCGCTTATCTGGATGCCAAGGGCGTTCCTGATCCGGAGGTCTGTGCCGAGCTTATGGCGGCGCGGCTCCTCAAATGCGGAAGGGGAACGCTCGCGCCTTTTCTGGAGAAGGAGGCGGACGAGAAGCGCCTTGAGGCGATGCGCCGCGGCATGGCGCGTCTCGTTAAAGGCGAGCCGCTCCAGTATGTGCTTGGTGAATGGGATTTCCGCACGCTCACCTTGAAGTGCGATCACCGCGCGCTCATTCCCCGTCCCGAGACGGAAGAGCTCGTCTCGCGGGTCTTGAAGTTCCTGCAAAGTCGAAAAGGTGATAGGGAACAGGTAACAGGCAACACAGAGGATGTTGAAGATTTCACTGTGCCGCCTGCCACCTGCCGCCTGCCGTCTACCCAACATCTCCCTGTCGTCGTCGATGTGGGGACCGGAACCGGTGCGATCATCCTGAGTCTTGCGAAGGAGTTCAAAGGCGGCGGTATCTTTCTCGGCACGGATGTGAGCGAGGAGGCGGTTGCGCTTGCGAAGGAGAATGCGGCGCTTACCGGACTTTCCGAGCGCGTGAAGTTTGCGGTGGCGGACGGCTTGGAGGATTTTGACGAGCCTGAGTGCATTGACGTCATCGTCTCCAATCCGCCATATATCGAATCCGCGGTTTGCGACACGCTGGATCCGCGGGTGAAGGATTTCGAGCCGCGGCTTGCTCTTGACGGAGGTGCTACGGGTCTTGACTTCTATGAACGTTATCTTGGCGACGCGCTGAATCTGCTGAAGCCGGGCGGCGCCGTGTTCTTCGAGATCGGCGAGAATCAGGGTCCGGCATTGCTTGAGCTTTTCGCCGATTACGGTTTCTCCGACGCGAAGATCGAAAAAGACTTTGCCGGACACGACCGCTACGCCTCCGCGATCCTCGCGTAACGGCTGTGTTGCGACGCTGCGGTGCATAGCTCCTCGCGGTTCCGCATCTCCCCCAAGCGAAGCGAGTCGCCGAAGGCGATGCCCAGGGGTGCGAGCCCGATAACCGCCCAACCCGCACTTAACGAGTGTCCCCGACATGATTTCGATGCGCGCGCCTTCACGCGCGCCTTTTACCCTGGGGTTCGAAATCACGTCGGACCCGTTAAGATGCTCTTGTGCGGCTATCGGCTCTCGCTCGCGTAACGAGGCTTCGCCCTGGTGGAGGGTTTAACTATTTGTTGGGCGAACTAATCGTTTAATGTAGCGTTTAGTTGTTGTGATTTTCAGATTGTTATCGTAGTTGAGATGTTTGATACCTCTAACTGATTTTTGGTATAATTGCGGTATGAAGAAGATCATGACCGCCGTTGTGTGCGCCGTGTGCGCCGTGTCCGTTTATTCCGAACCCTCTTTGTTCGGCAAGTTGTCCGACGGGACTGAGACGCATATCTGGAGGTATGCGTCGCCGAACGGGCTCATCATGGACTTCACCGATTACGGCGGCCGGCTAGTGCGCGCGTATGCGCCGGACCGCTACGGCAATCTCGCGGACGTGACGCTCGGTTGGAATACGCCGCAGGAATACGAGACGCAGGGATTTTCAATGTCCACGCTGATCGGGCGCTTCGGTAACCGCATTAAGGACGGTAAGTTTGCGCTGGACGGCAAGGAGTATCAGTTGCCGATTAACGAAACCAAGCCTGCGCCACGTCACGGGAACTTGCATGGCGGTCCGTTGGGTTGGGATACGAAAGTGTGGTCCGCTAAGGAACTTGAGGATGGAGTTGAGTTCTCGCTGGTCTCACCTGATGGCGATATGGGGTTTCCTGGAACGGTGAAGGCGAAGGTTACCTATCGCGTGCTCCCTGGCAATGTTTGGTCAATCGATTACGAGGCGACTACCGACAAGCCGACTATCATCAATCTCACGCATCATTCCTACTGGAATCTCGCAGGTGAAGCGAGCGGCAGCGTGCTTGGTCAAGAGCTCAAGATCTTTGCGGATAAATATACGTCGACTGATGCCTCCCTGATTCCCGTGAAGGATCTTCCTGTCGCCGGCACGGGCTTTGATTTTACTGATTGGAAGACGATTGGATATTACTCGAAGTGGATGTCTGAGCGGCCTGAGCTAGCGGCGATGGACAACTGGTATGACCATAACTTCGTCCTTCGTGGCGAAATCGGCAAGCTTCATGAAGCAGCGTTCATGCGTGATCCGGTTTCGGGACGCAAGCTTGAAATCTGGACGACAGAGCCCTGTATGCAGATGTACGGGGCGCAGAATATGAGCGGCAAACACGCCGCCAAGGAAGCGGGTAAGTTCTATAATAAGTTCCAGGGCGTCGCGTTGGAGACCCAGCATTATCCCGATTCGCCGAACCATCCCGAGTTCCCGTCCACTGTGCTTCGTCCCGGTGATATCTTCAGAAGTCACACAGAATATCGCTTTGGTGTGACAAAATGACACACCAAGAGGGCTTCAAAAGGGGACTGTCCCCGTTTTTAGGGGGACAGTCCCCTTTTTTGCCGTCTTTTTTACTTGTTTTAAGGGGACAGTCCCCATCTGGCATGGTCTATGCTGATTGTGTGGGCGAAAGGAATAAACTAACATGAATGCGACCTATCAACCACCTGAAGACGAGAATTGCCTGGAGAAATACGGCACCGATCTTACCGCGCTCGCAAGGAGCGGCAAGTTGGATCCGGTAATTGGACGTGACACTGAGATTCGCGATGCGATTAGGATTCTTTCCCGCAAGACCAAGAACAATCCCGTGTTGATCGGCGAGCCTGGCGTCGGTAAGACCGCCATCGTCGAAGGACTCGCCCAGCGGATTGTGCGCGGTGATGTGCCGGAAGGTCTTAAAGACCGTATGGTCTTCTCGCTTGACATGACGGCGCTTCTTGCCGGCGCGTCTTATCGTGGACAGTTTGAGGAACGTCTTAAGGCGGTCCTTAAGAAGGTGAAGGATTCCGAGGGACGGATTATTCTTTTTATCGATGAAATCCATACTATCGTCGGCGCGGGTAAGACCGAAGGTAGTGCCGATGCCGGAAATATGCTCAAGCCGATGCTTGCCCGCGGCGAACTTCATTGCGTTGGTGCGACGACTCTTGACGAATACAGGCAGTATATGGAGAAGGACAAGGCGCTTGAGCGCCGTTTCCAGCCGGTGATGGTCGATCCTCCTTCGGAAGAGGATGCGATTTCGATACTCCGCGGGATTAAGGAGCGTTTTGAGAAATATCATAACGTCCATATTCGTGATGAGGCGCTGGTGAGTTCGGTTGTGCTTTCCGCGCGCTACATTCAGGATCGTTTCCTTCCGGATAAAGCGATCGATTTGCTCGATGAGGCTTGTGCGCGCATTCGCACGGAGATGGATTCTTGTCCCCAGGAACTTGACGAAATCTCGCGACATGTGCGCCGTCTTGAAATTGAGGAGATTGCGCTCAAGAAGGAGAAGGACGAGGCATCGAAGAAGCGGCTTGAAGAACTGCAGAAGGAGCTCGCAACGCTTAAGGTTAAGAGCGATGCGATGACTACACAGTGGAAGGCCGAGAAGACTGCGCTTGAAGACGTGCGCAGGGTCCGTATGCGTCTTGACGAAGAACGTAATAAATGCGAGCAGGCGATCGCGAGCGGTGATAATGAGACTGCGGCGCGGCTCAAGTACGGAGTGATTCCGGAGCTCGAGAAGAAACTCAAGATCCATGAATGCGACCTCAAGAAGAATACGGCGAATACGCTCCTCAAGGAAGTAGTTGATGCGGATGAGATTGCCGAGGTGGTCTCGCGCTGGAGTGGAATTCCAGTGACTAAGCTTCTGGAAGGAGAGCGCGAGAAGCTTGTGCGGCTGAGCGCGATTCTTCATGAGCGCGTCATCGGACAGGATAAGGCGGTGGATGCCGTCGCCGACGCTGTGCTTCGTTCGCGTGCCGGGATCAAGAATCGTCAGCGTCCCGTTGGCGCTTTTCTGTTCCTCGGTCCGACCGGCGTCGGCAAGACCGAGCTCGCCAAGGCGCTTGCGAAAGAGCTTTTCGACGATGAGAACGCGATGGTGCGGCTCGACATGTCGGAATACATGGAGAAGTTCGCGGTCTCGCGTCTTGTCGGCGCGCCGCCCGGATATGTCGGCTTTGAAGACGGCGGACAGCTTACGGAGGCCGTTCGCCGGAAGCAGTTCTCGGTCGTGCTGCTGGACGAAATTGAGAAGGCGCATCCAGATGTTTTCAATTTGCTACTGCAGGTGATGGATGACGGACGCCTTACCGACTCCCATGGTCGTACCGTCTCGTTCAAAAATACGGTCATTATCATGACCTCTAACGCGCCAAAGGCTTCGCTTAAGGACCTGTTCCGCCCCGAATTCCTTAATCGCGTGGACGAGATCCTTGAATTCGAACCGCTCACTCAGGATCAGATCCGTGAGATCGTGAAGCTGCAGCTCAGGGATTTTGAGAAGCGTCTCGCCGATCAGGAGCTGAAGCTCGCAGTCGACGAAGGCGCGATGGAGGTACTTGTGAAGGATGGATACGATCCTGCCTTTGGAGCGCGTCCCGTGAAGCGCGCGATCCAGCGCGATCTCGAGACTCCCATTGCTCGCGCGATCGTTGCCGGTAAGTATCCGCCAGGTTCGCTGATCCGAGCTTCCGTCTCCGACTCCAAGATTGTGATACAATAACCATATAATCATGCAGCCTTGTAACTCTGTGACATCCCTTTGAACGAGAAGATATTTATAGTCGAAGACGATGCGACGATCAGGACGCTCCTAGAAATGGCGTTGGAGGGCGCCGGATACCGGGGTGTCCGTTCGTTTGCGCGCGGCGATGACGGACTCGATGCGATTCGTTTCGAGAAGCCCGATCTCGTGCTTCTCGATGTGATGCTGCCAGGTATTGATGGTCTTGGTGTGGCGTCGAGGATTCGCGCTAATCCTGAGCTTGCGGGCGTCAAGATCATCATGCTGACCGCGCGCGTGCAACCTGAAGACATCATCCGCGGACTGGATGCTGGTGCCGATGATTATGTTACCAAGCCCTTTGATCGCAAGGTGCTCCTGGCGAGAATCCGCTCGGTGTTGCGAAGAGGTTTGCCGGTTATCGAAGGCGTAGATTTTGACGGACTGATGATTGATGAGGCCTCGAAGGTCGCGAAGCTTGATGGCAAGGCGCTCGAGCTGACGGCGGGTGAATTCTCGATGTTAGTGCGTCTTGTTGCGCATCGTGGGAGAGTTATGCAACGCTCAGCCGATGAACGGACCGTTGATGTGCAGATCGCCAAGCTTCGACAGAAGCTCGGATCTTGGGCGGAGCATATTGAGACCGTGAGGGGAATCGGGTACAGGGTGCAGTGAGGAACGAGGAATTATGAATGAGGAATGAATGAAGGAAGGTCGGGTTTGAAAAGGTTGAAGGGATATCGAGGGCTGGTGATTGTGAGCGTCGCGCTGGTCGCGATGATGGGGCTTTTTGTTTTTGAAGGGACGAGACTGTATCGGCGGACCGTGGATTACGCGTGGCAGGATCTGCATGCGAGGGCCGAACTTGCGGCGCTGGTGCTGGAGGAGCCGCTTCGGACGCAGGACTTCAAGAAGATCCGCGAATTCGCCGATGACTGCAAGGCGAAAGATATCCGTTTCGGAATCTTTCACCATGACGGCGGAAATTTCTTTGGAGTAGTCGGCGTCGATGAGGATCTGTCGGCTTCGCAGGATTGTGGCGAATTCAGGATCCGCCTCGGCATCAACGGGAAGAAGATCCTGCTGCCGTTTCTCGGATCGCTCGCGCTTGCGGGTCTCGCGTTTCTCGTCGGTGTCGCTGGGATGCTCTTCGTCTTCTACGCCTTTTACCGGCAGCGCGCGAAGCTCGCCGACATGAAGCGGCTCGAGAAGGAACGTTACGATTTCGTAACCGAGTTTACCCATAATCTCAAGACGCCGCTTACTGGCATCATCGCCGCGGCAGACATGATGGGGGGTGACAAGCTTGCCGACATGATCAAATCTTCCGCGCATCGTCTCGACCAGCTAGCCCAGGATCTGATCAATGTTTACTGGGGCCGGAAAACTGACGATCGTTAACATTTCGTTAACAATCCATATGTATAATTCATGGCGTAAACTTGAAAAGGAGGAAACGTCATGAAGAAAAAAGACATAGCAATTATGATAGGTGCGGTTGCAGTTGTGGTCGCATTGATGGAGACTGCCTGCGCGCGGAACGAAAGCGCTGGCACGCAGAACAAGTCTAGCGAAGTCGGTATCGTCACTAACGACAACGGCAGTGTCTCGCGTACCTATGTAGAATCGTCGGTGACGACCAACGGTAATATGGTCACGGAGCATCGTCGCGAGACGCGTACCACGCTCGACACCGACGGCAACATGCTCGCAACGACGACGAGCGAATATGCTCAGAGTTATCCCGTTGGCGACGTTTGGGGCGAAGCGAAATCGGACGGAGGCAAGCAGCAGACGGCGAAACCGGATGATAAGGCCGCCGTGGTCAACGATTCCTTTATGGGGCTGACGTTCGGCAAGGTGTTCTCTGGTACCAACTTGGTGTCCGATTCCGAGGAGCCGACGCTGCTACGCGCCAAGTTCGTGCCAAAGAAGCCGCTCGCCGGATTTGACGACTATTACGTTTTTGTTACGCCTACTTCGCATAAAGTCGCCAAGGTCTACGCCTGCGCGAAGGATGTGATCGAACCCGGCGCCCGCTGGCGGCGTCATTATCTCGTTGAGGCATTGGAGAAACGCTATCAGACCTGGGCACGACTCTGCAGCTTTTCGCGTCCATGCTATGCCTTCGATCTTGGAGATTCCCGCTATGTGACGGCGTGTCTTGCGGGTGCGTCACGCAGTTATGAGACGATTCTTGCCGGTTGGGATGAAAATGTGTTGATTGAGGCGGCAGAGGAGATGCAGGCGATTCGCGAGGAGGCCCGCAAGACTGCCGCGGAAAAGCGCGCGAACCGCGTGAGCGAAGCGGCGGAGGCGTTCTGATGCAGGGAGCAGTGATCAGTGAATGATCTCCATGTTTACTGTTTGCTTGTGCCCTTGTGATTCCGTGTGATATAATTCTGGGAAAGATCTCAAATTAAGATACACTATGTTGAAAGTTACGAATCTGAAGAAGCGCTTCGGCGACTTCGAGGCCGTGAAGGGGATATCCTTCGAGGTCAAGCAGGGTGAGGTGCTCGGGTTCCTCGGACCCAACGGCGCTGGTAAATCGACGACTATGCGGATGATCACGGGGTTCCTCCCCGCGACGTCCGGAACTGCGGCGATTTGCGGACACGATATAGCATCCGATCCGGTCGGCGCGAAGGCTTGTCTCGGGTATTTGCCAGAATCGGCTCCGAGCTATCGGTCGATGTCGGTTGAGGATTATCTCAAGTTCGTCGCCGAAGTCCGCGGACTCAACGTGAAGGACGCGGTCGAGAAGGTGATTGCGAAGGCGAAGCTCGAGAAGGTCGCGAAGCAGACGATTGAGACGCTCTCGAAGGGCTACCGTCAGCGCACTGCGTTCGCGCAGGCGATCATTCACGATCCAAAGGTGCTGATCATGGACGAGCCGACGGACGGACTGGATCCCAATCAGAAGTATACGGTCCGAGAGATGATCAAGGAGATGGCGTCCGAAAAGGCGATTGTCATCTCGACCCACATCCTCGAGGAGGTCGATGCGGTCTGTACGCGGGCGCTAATCATCGCCGGCGGCGAGATCAAGGCGGATGGTACACCCGCGGAGCTCAGGAAGAAGGATCCGAGCGGTGATCTTTCCGTCGTCTTCCGAAACCTGACGATGGGGAACTAGAAAGGATAGAAGCTTTAGAAGGGCTAGAAAGGCTACAAGCTCTAGAAGAACTAAAACGGGAATAGTTTCAATGAAGAATATCAAAGCGGTTTTCAAGCGCGAATTCAAGGCATATTTCGATTCGCCAGTCGCGTATGTGTTTCTGACCGGATTCTTGGTCCTTATCGGCTTCCTAACTTTCGGCGTCACGATGTTCTATGAACGTCGTCAGGCGGATCTTGCGCCGTTCTTCTTCTGGCATCCATGGGTTTACCTTCTGCTGGTACCAGCAGCGACGATGGGCCTCTGGGCGGACGAGCGGCGTAACGGCACGGCCGAGATGTTGCTCACGCTTCCGCTGACGGTTACCGAAGCGCTCGTAGGCAAGTTTCTCGCCGCGTGGGCGTTCCTTGGCATTGCGCTCGCGGCTACTTGTCCGATCGCGCTCACCGCTGGTTACCTCGGGTCTCCCGATTGGGGCGTGGTACTGACGGGATATCTCGGTTCGCTGCTGATGGCCGGCGCGGCGGCGGCGGTCGGCATCTTCGCCTCGACATTGTCGCGTTCGAGCGTGGTCGGCTTTGTCGTGTCGCTCGCGATGTTGCTCCTGCTCATGATCATCGGTTTCGATCCGGTAATCGGCGCGGTCGCGGGTTGGGGCGTGCCGACGGCGATTACTGACGCTCTTGCCGGGCTGTCACTTCTCAAGCATTTTGAATCTGTACGTCGCGGTGTCGTAGATTGTGCAGATCTCGGCTATTACGCTGGGGTGATTGTCTTCATGATTGTCGCGGCGAAGACCGTCACCGACGGACGCCGAGGGGCCTCGAAGGGGATCGTTGGACTTGCTGTGATTGCGGCAATCGCCGTTGCCGGTGATATCGTGCTCGCGAATCTTCCGCTTCGTCACGATTTCACCGCCGAGAAACTCTACACGCTTTCGGATGGTTCGAAGGAGGTGCTTTCGCAGTTGGACGAAGATGTGACCTTCAAGTATTTCGTGAGCACTTCCGCGGCGGAGATGCCGATGGCGTTCAAGGCTTACGCGCAGACCGTCGAGAACCTGATGAAGGAATACGAGCGTGCTTCGGGCGGACGGATCTCCCTTGAAATGTACGATCCCAAGCCGGATTCGGACGCAGAGGAATGGGCGCAGCGTTACGGCATCGAACCTCAGACGGTGAATCCGATGGGGAGTCCGATCTACTTCGGAGTCACCGCGGTGTGCGGTGATCGCGAGGAGACGCTCGGAGTCCTTTCGCCCCGCACGCAGACGACGCTTGAATACGATCTTACGCGCCTGGTCACGCGCGTCGCGTGGCCGGACCGTCCAGTGGTCGGCGTGATGACTTCGCTTAAGGGTGTGCTTGCTGAGCCGGCTAATCCGTATGCCATGCAGATGGGGCAGCGTCCCGCGCAGGGCTGGGCGGCGTTCAGTGAACTTGCGAAAGACTATGAGGTGGTTCCGGTCGCGACCGATGCCGAGAAGATCGACGACAATGTGAAGACACTCGTCGTGGTGCACGCAAAGGATCTTTCCGACCAGACGCTCTACGCGATTGACCAGTTCGTTCTGCGCGGCGGAAAGCTCGTAGCATGCGTGGACACGTTTTCGCTCAAGGATATGATCGCTCAGCGCGAGCAGCAGAATCCAATGGCGGGAGGTGCCGATCCGAGTTCTTCGCTCGGCAAGCTGTTCGACGCGTGGGGACTGAAGTTCAATGTTACGAAGCTGGTTTGCGATTTGTCGGCTTCGACCAAGCTCAACAATGGACAGGGAGGTGCCGAGGACAATCCTGCGTTTTTGACTCTCGCGGCTAAGAACTTCGATCAGGGAGACATGATTGTGCGCGGACTTTCCAATGTGCTCGTTCCGTTTGCCGGTTCGCTCGAGTTCGAGAAGAAGGAGATGGATCTCTCGTTTACGCCAGTGGTGAAGACTTCGGATTCTAACTCCTGCGCGATCGACAAGATGTCGATGATGTATGGTGGCGGCTTGCGCGACATGGTGCCGGACGGAAAGGCTCGTGTCCTGGCCGCTCGCGTGGGCGGAACCTTCAAGACCGCGTTTCCGAAAGGCCCGGATGGTACGAACGATGTTTCTAAGGCGCTCGTGGAGGGGAAGAACACGGTGCTGGTATTCGCGGATTCAGACTTCCTCGCAGATGATTTCAGTGTCCGGATGATGCGCACGCCTTTTGGCAATATTCCTCAGCTCATCAGCGACAACCTCACGCTTTTCGCGAACGTTATCGAGCAGTTCGCGGGACGCGAGGAGCTGATTGGAATCCGGAGTCGCGGCGCAGCGGACCGTCCGTTCACCGTTGTGAACGATCTCGAAGCCGAGGCGATGCGCAAGTATCAGGCGCGGGAGGCTGCGCTTCGGGAGGAGCTGCAGCAGACGCAGCAGCGGCTTAATGCGCTACAGCGCGAGAAGAAGGGCGGCGAACGCTATGTCCTGTCGCGTGAGCAGCAGAACGAGATCGCGAAGTTTCGCAAGGCACAGGCCGATACGCGCCGTCAGCTCAAGAACGTCCGTAAGGAATTAACCGCCGGTATCGATTCGCTCGGACTTACCTTGAAGACGATCAACCTCGGGTTGGTGCCCGTACTGGTGATCCTGCTAGGAATATTCAGGGGGCTGAAAAGAAGAAAGTGAGGTCGAGATTGTCAGGTCCAAGTCTATAACGGAAAGAAATTTCATCCACTGCCGACCTCGACCTAATGTCTGCAACCTAATCATCCACTGTCAACTTTGACCTAAAACCAATAATCCAATTTCTATGAAAAGTAAGAATCTAGTTATTCTAATCGTCATCGCGATCGGACTCGCCGGCGCGGCTTATATGCTAGGCAGCAACTCCAAGCCGTCCGGAGCGAGGTTGAATGGTAAGATGATTCTGCCGAATCTGGATGTCTCGAAGATTGCGCGGGTCGATTGTGGGAAGCTCGCGCTTGCGGCGAAGGACGCGGGATGGGTGGTCGAAAGCTATCAGGATTATCCAGCGGATCAAGCGAAGCTTGCGGAGCACCTGATGGCGCTTACCGAACTCAAGGTTGGCCAGACCGCCCGCGGAAAGAAATTGACAGCAACCACGCTGCTGCAGCTCAAGGATGAAGAAGGCAAAGAGCTGGCATCGGTTATCATGGGTGAAAAGCATCCGAAGTGGGGACACGGACGATATCTCGGTTTTGAGGGCGAAACGGTGTTGGTAACCGATACTCTCGATGCCTTTGACGGTGATCCCAAGCGCTGGATCGACACGAAAATTGTCGACAATCCGCGAATTTCATTCAATAATCTCGCGGACAAGTCGCTCACAGAGGCGGATCTCGGTTTTGCGACCGGTATTGTCGCCAAGGTTGAGATCGCCGGAGACACTAATCGCGTGATGACAGTTGGTAATCCAGTTAAGGGTGGTAACGGACGTTACGTGAAGCTTGATAATATGCCTTGGATATTCGAAGTTCCAGATTATTCAGTTGAGAAGTTTCTGCCGAAATCTGAGCCCGAAAAGCCCGAAAAATGATATACTACTAGGCATGAATGTCATGCCGACAGATATCCCCGATGTAGAGGTCGTGGAACCGCGCGTTTTCCGTGATACGCGCGGTTATTTTGCGGAAACTTATAATGACAACTGGCCGTGGCCTGGGCGCGATTTCATGTTTAGTGAGAAGGATTTGAACCACCCATACTTCAAGGATATCAAACCATGGTGCTGACAAGCGTTCTTTTGGCTGCGGCGATAGTGGCCGCCGATCCGTCCGCTGACACCAATTCCGTCGCGGCGGCGGCTGTTCCGGCGAAGACCAATCGTATTGCCAAGATCACTTCTGCTACGACTTATTATGACGCCAAGGTCGGCGTGGCATTGTTTTCCGGTCATGTCTATGTCGATGACGAAGAGTATCAGTTGCATTCGGATACCGCATATGTGTTCATGGATACGTCTGGCACCAACGAGTTGAAGCGGATCGTTGCCGTCGGCAATGTTGCGATCACTAATGAAACCAGGCGTGCGTACGGATCCAAGGCGGCTTATTATCGTGATTCCGGTATGGTGGTGCTTTATGCTCCGAAGGAAGGGCTCTGCGAAGTGCGGGACGAGAAGTCCGATCCGCCGCAGATCGTGCAGGGAACCAAGATCAAGTTCTGGATCGGTTCGGAGCAGGTCGAGGTGCAGGGGGCGAGCATCTCCGCTCCGATTTCTGGTGGTGTCAATGGTTTGAAATCATTAACAGGAGGACGGCGAAATGACGATTAAGGGGTATTCCAGGTATCTGATGGTGATGGCCGGCCTCGGCGGGCTGATCTATGGTATCGACGTCGGTGTTTGCGCTGCGGCGTATCCGTATATTGAGAAGACCTCAACCTTCACGCAAGGGCAGCTCGGATTCATCGTTGGCGCGGTCCTTTGGGGTTCGGTGATTTCCTCGCTTTTCGCCGGTCAGCTTTCGCAGTGGCTGGGGCGGAAGAAGATCATTATCATGTCCGCGTTCTTCTTCGCGGTGTCGATTCCGGTGATCTGCGCTTCCGGCTTCTTCGAGGGCGGCAATTTCCTCCTCATCACCCTCGGCCGCACGTTACAGGGCGCGTCCGCTGGCCTTGTCGGTGTTATCGTTCCGATGTATCTTGCGGAGTGTCTTGCGCCGGAAGACCGTGGCAAGGGTACGGGCCTGTTCCAGTTGCTTTTGACGATCGGTCTCGTCTTCGCGGCGGTGATCGGTCTTGTGGTTGTGAAGATCGTCGGCGCCGCAGATGCGGAGACGGTTTCGGTCGCTTCGAAGACCACGGCCTGGCAGACGATCTTCTGGTGCTCCTGCGTCCCTGGCATCATCCTGTTCTTCGGCGCGATGAAACTCAAGGAGTCTCCGCGCTGGCTCTTCGACCGCGGACGCAAAGAGGATGCGCTTGATTCGCTCGCCGCTAACAATGGCATAGAGAAGGCGAAGCTGATCCTTGACGCGATGATTGTCGGTGATGAGGCCGAGAGAAAGGCCAAGGAGGCGCTCGCCGAGTCCTCCAAGGGAGATTCCATCTGGCAGAAGAAGTACATCTATCCGTTCTGTCTCGCGATCGTGATCCTCGCCTGCAATCAGACGACGGGTATCAACTCGGTGCTCAACTACACGGTGAAGATCTTCCAGGAGACGGGGCTTAAGGGTGAGTTCGCCAATTGGTCCGACCTTACCATCAAGGTCGTTAACATGGTGATGACGATCGTGGCCTGTGCGTTGGTGGACAAGAAGGGGCGCAAGTTCCTCCTTAAGCTGGGAACTTCTGGCATTATCCTTGGGCTCTGCGGCGTTGGTTCGGTCTTTCTTGCGATCCAGCATCAGTTACTTGAGCCCTCGATGACAACTGGTGTTATCGCTACGGCGTGTTTCTTCCTTTTCATCGCCGCGTTCGCGGTGGGTCCGGGTGTGTGCGCGTGGCTGGCGCTTTCTGAGCTGATGCCGGCCCGTATCCGCGCTAATGGCATGTCCATTGGCATGATCATCAACCAGGGCGTCTCGGCGACGATCGCGTCTGTCTTCCCGAAGTGGGTCGCGGCGACGAGTTTCGCGACGGTGTTCTACATCCTCGCCGGATTCACCGTGATCTACTTCATCACCGCGGCGTTCTTCCTTCCGGAGACCAAGGGCAAGACGCTGGAGGAGATCGAGGCGTACTTCAAGTGAAGTTCACTTTTCTAGGTACGGGGACGAGCGTCGGAGTGCCACAGATTGGCTGCGACTGCAAGGTGTGCACCTCGAAAGATCCGCGCGACCGGCGCCGTAGATGCGGCGCCTATGTCCGCGGCACTTCTGCCGCGGTGTTGATTGACACGCCCCCAGAGATGCGGCTTGCGTGCTGTGAGCTCGGGATCTCCAAGGTCGACGCCGTGGTGCTGACGCATGCGCATATGGACCATGTCGCAGGCTTTGATGACGTCCGCCGCTTCAACACGATCAATGGCGAGAAGGTGCCGTGCAATCCGGACGAGCCCGGCGCGAACGGACGTGCCTTCCGAATCATTGGTAGGCCGATGGCCTGCTATGCGATGTCGGAGACTGTCGAACAGATGCATAAGATTTTCCCGTATATCGGCCTGCAGGGCGGCAAGGACGGTCTCTTCCGTCCTCAGATCGGTTTTGATACCGCGGATGAGTTTCTGCTCGGCGATCTCTGGTTCGAGCGGCTGAAGGTGGAGCACGGTTTCCCCTGTTGCGGGTATAAGATAAGTGAAGAGGTAAGAGTGAAGAGTGCAACCTCTTCTCTCGCGTATATCAGCGATTGCCACGTGATACCGGAGGAGACGGTCGAGAAGATCCGCGGGGTCGACACGCTGGTGCTGAACTGTCTGCGGGAACGTCAGCATCCCACGCATCTCTCACTTGAGCGCGCGAAGGGGTATATCGCGGCGATTGCGCCGCGCAAGGCGTATCTCATCCACATGTGTCATGATCTCGCTCATGATGAGTGGTTGGCGAAGCTCTCGGGGACGAACATCGAGCCGGCGTATGACGGTCTCGAGATTGAAGTAAGAGGCAAGAGTGAATAATTAAGGGATACGGAGTAAATCAAATGAGAAAACTTTTCATCACCATAATTCTTAACTCGTCATTCATCATTCTTAATTCGCTTTTTGCGGCGACGAGTGAAATTTCCGTCAATCTCAAGCTCGATCATATTGATTTCGTACTGGGAGAGCGGGTGCGTGGCGTGGTTGACGTCGTGAATGTTTCGCCGGATACGATTGCGGTCGGATACAAGGAGTCTGAAGACCGTCTTTTTATCGAGGTGTATCGTGCTCATGACCGTAGTCAGCTTGAGAAGGTGTCGAATGGGGCGTTTGTCGCGCAGTTCTTGGTGAAGCCGAATGAGGGTCAGAAGCTCGAGACGTTTCTCGGCGATCACTACGGGCTCGGCTATCTTGGTCGCTATCTCGCCAAGCCGGTTCTGGTTCATGACGGAATCCGCTACGAGGGACAGCCCCGCGCTTTCGACATCGTCCCGGGGATGAAGGTGGGAATGGCGGTGCAGCTCTTTTCCAATCATGAAGGTATGAAGCGTGAGTTCGAGCTCCTGACGTGGAGGCGGCAAGGCACCGAGCACCTTTTCCTCGGGACAAAAGATATTTCTCCGAACGAATGGCGTTGGCGTACGATCGACCTCGGTTCGATGATGAAGATCACTAAGCCTTCGATTTCGATCCTACCATCTGGAGAGGTGATAGTTCTTCATCGCTTTGACGCCGATAATTTTGTGCGAAGCGAACTGTGGTCCGTTCCACAGGGCATTGAATTCATCCAGCATGAGCTCGTTCGGGACCCTGAGACCGCGGCTTCGGCGCGTGTCCGTGAGCTTTATCAAGAGTCTGGTGGCATTAAGCCGCCCGAGCCCCATTGGTGGGAATTCTGGAAGTGAGAGTGAGAGAGTTGGTAGATGGAAGTTGGTAGCGGGTAATTGATAGTTAAATGAACATCTTAGGTATTGAGACGAGTTGCGACGAGACTGCGGCGGCGGTGGTGAAGGACGGACACGAAGTTCTGACGAACGTGGTTTACACTCAGATCCCGCTCCACCAGCCGTATGGTGGCGTTGTTCCGGAGGTCGCGAGCCGAGCCCATGTCGAGAAGATTTCGCAAGTGGTGGGCGATGCGATGCAAGGTCAGAAAATAGACGCGGTCGCGGTGACTTACGGTCCAGGCCTTTCTCCCGCGTTGATCGTCGGGCTCAACGCTGCGAAGGGGCTTGCGAAGTCCCTTGGTGTTCCGTTGATCGGTATTAACCATATTGAGGCTCATCTGCATACTCCGTTTCTGAGGGATGCTGGGGAGTTGGACGAGACCTGGGATGTCGGGAGCCTTAATCCTCAGAACTGCTGCCCTGCGCTGGGGCTCGCGATTTCCGGTGGCAATACGATTCTCGTCGACATGTCTGAATACGGAAAGTATGAGGTGATCGGCGAGACGCTTGACGATGCCGCTGGCGAAGCTTTCGACAAGGCTGCGAAGCTGCTGGGGCTTGGATATCCTGGAGGCTTGAAGATCGACCGCATCTCCGCCGCATATCGTAGCGAGTTGAAGTCAGAAGTTGAAGTTGAAGATCGGAAGTTGATCCCGTTTCCGAAGGGAAGACCGAGGGACGGGGTGACGGCGTTGGCGGGCCTGCCGGCAGAGCTCTGCGTTTCTTTTTCGGGGCTCAAGACCGCGCTGCTCAGGTATGTTCAGCAGCATCCGGAACTCGCTGACAAGTCCGGCGAGCGCGATTTCGGAGGCTATCAGGTCACGCCCCAGGTCGCCCGGGTCGTCGCGAGCTACCAGGAGGCGATCGCCAATGTGGTTGCGGACCGCGTGGCGACCGCGCTTAAGCGCAGAAACTACAAGGCCCTAGTCATCGGTGGCGGCGTGTCGCTCAATTCTAGGATCCGCACCGTTCTGACGGACGTCGCACGGAACGCAGTGGTGCCGCTCCTAATGGCGAAGCCGAAGTACACCGGGGATAACGGAGCGATGATTGCGGGCCTCGCCTATTATCGTCGTAATCACGTCGATGACGCGTTTACGCTCGACGTGAATCCCAGTCTGCAGGTCGGAGAGTGACATGAAGAGATATTGGACATTGGCAATATTCGGAATGGCGTGTCTCGCGGCTGCGGCCGTGTGGATGGGAGCTCTCAATCAAGACGAGGGTTGGTATCTCTACGCGGCGAACATGTTCGCGGACGGGAAGATGCCGTATCGCGATTTTCAGTATACGCAGGGTCCGTTGTTGCCGATGGTATATTCGTTCTTCACCTGGGTCTGGAACGGCTGGGGGTTGCTCGGCGCAAGACTCTTCACGCTGTTCTTAGGCCTCGTGTCGGTCTATGTCTTCGCGCGTACCGCGGCGGATCTGGCGCCTGAAGACCGCAGGCGCGAGGCGGCGCTCGTCACGGTGTTCCTGCTCGGCTGCAATCTCTATCATCTCTACTACATCGCGATTCCGAAGACCTATGCGCTCGCCTCACTGCTGGTGGCCTGCGGTTTCCGCTGGCTGGTCCGCGGCGTGTCCGGCAAAGGGTGCCGGCGGCTCGCGCTCATCCCGCTTCAGCCCCTGTTCACGGCGGGTCTTTTCCTCGCGTTCGCGGCTGGTGCGCGCATTTCGCTCGGCGCGATCCTCTGCGTCGTCGGCTGCTGGTTCCTTTTCCGTCGCGAATGGAAGCTCCTCGCGTGGTTCTGCGCCGGAGGATTTCTCGGTCTCGGTATCGTCTACGGCCCTTACCTTTTTGATCAGGGCGCGCTCGCTGGGCTCGTCGCTGCGCAGAAATACCACGCCGCCCGAGGCGGTTTCAACGTGGTATTCACAGTCGGCTCGCTTTCGCGACTCGTCCGCTGGTATCTCCCTGTGTTCATCGTGCTGGGATTGGGGCTGGGGATGAAGGTGAAATCGGAAGCCGCAGCCGTACATGGGAATGATGAAGATCCCGCTGTACGACTTCTGACTATGACTCCGGCTATTCTCCTCTTGTGTTTTCTTGCGGTGTTCTCAGTGCAGATGCTCGCACCGTTTCCGTATGAAGATTATCAAGTGCCGATCATGGGGCTTCTCGCCATTTTCGCCGCGGTGTCGTTCCTTTCTTCAACTTCAACCAACACCTCTCTCTCCACCTCCACCGCTTCTCTCCACCTTCTTCTCGTCTTCGGCCTCGCCTATGCGTGTGCGTTCGGGTCGCCGTTGTTGCAGGAATGGACGATTAACGGACAGGATCGTTTCTGGTCGCTGAAAAAGCAGAAGACCGAGCTTGCGCAGCTTCGGGACGTCGCTGAGACGATTGAAGCGCTTGATCCGGGAGGGAAGACGATTCTCACTCAAGATCTGTATCTAGCGGTTGAGACGGGGCGGAAGGTGCCGGAGGGTCTGGAGATGGGTCCGTTCGCGATGATGTCCGACGAACAGTGGCGCGAATTGCTCTCCGATTGCGAATGCGAGATCGCGGCCTTGTCGGGTTATACGTTCGCGATCAATCCGCCGCGCTGCGACGAACGTCCTGTGGATCAGCAGATGGAATACTGGGACATTCTGCGCAGGCGCTACGATTTCGTGGTTCGCGAGGACGATTTCGGACAGAATGCGACACCGTTGCTGATTTTGAAGCGGAAATAGTTGGTAGTTTGCAGATGATGAATGCAGAAGAGATAAGGACGAAGATACTGGAAACCGTTTCCAGAAACGGTGGTCATCTTGCATCATCTCTCGGGGCGGTGGAGATCTCCATGGCTCTTGCCAACGTGTTTGAACCAGAAAAGGATCGCATCGTCTGGGATGTCGGACATCAGGCGTATGCGTGGAAGATCATTACCGGACGCGATGACGCCTTTGCGACGCTCCGTAAGCTCGACGGCATTTCTGGTTTTCCCAATCCTTTCGAATCGAAGGCCGACGCGGCTTTCGCGGGACATGCCGGCGCGGCGCTTTCGACGGCGATCGGTTTCGCCGCGGCGCGGGACCGCAAGGGGACAGACGAGCATGTCGTCGCGGTCGTTGGTGATTCGGCGCTGGCGAATGGCATGAGCTTCGAAGCGCTCAACAACTGCGCGGCTTCGACGAAGAAGCTGATTGTCATCCTTAATGACAACGACATGTCGATCTCTAAGCCATCTGGTAGCTTCTCCAAGTTCCTCGGTCGACTCATCACGGGCGTGCGTTACAACCGTGTCAAGGCCGCGGCCGAGAAGGCGGGGCACGCGATGAAGTTGACGTTCCTCCGCGGCATTTACCACAAGGTTGAGAGCCGCGTCAAGTCGCTCTTCCTTGGAAACGCCTTCTTCGAGCAGTTTGGTCTCCGTTATATCGGTCCGGTCGACGGACACGATCTTCGGGCGCTGGAGGCCGCCTTCGCCGTCGCGAGGCACGATAAGCGGTCGGTCCTCGTCCATGTCGTCACGAAGAAGGGCAAGGGCTATGGGCCTGCCGAGCAGAATCCGACGAAGTGGCACGGCGTCGGACCTTTCTCCTTCGACGAAAGTGATCAGGGAGACGTGAATGGTGAACAGGTGCGGAATGGTGAAGCCTATTCTCGACCTCGGACCTCGGACCTTTCCTGGAGCGAGGTGTTTGGCGAGGCGATCTGTGAAGCAGCGGTGAAGGACGACCGGGTCTGTGCGCTGACGGCGGCGATGAAGGACGGAACGGGGCTTGCGCGGTTCGCGGACATCTTCCCGAGACGGTTTTTCGACGTCGGCATTGCCGAGGAGCATATGGTCGCGATGGCCGGTGGGCTCGCCGCTGGTGGGATGCGTCCCGTGGTTGCGGTGTATTCGACTTTTCTGCAGCGGGCTGTCGACCAGGTGATGCACGACGTTTGTCTCGCGAAACTGCCGGTGATTTTCTGTGTGGACCGCGCGGGAGCAGTTGGTGCGGACGGATGTACCCATCAAGGTGTGTTTGACATTGCGATGCTGCGCTGTCTTCCAGGGCTCGTAATCTGTGAGCCGAAGGATGCTGACGACTTCAGGGCGCTTTTCAAGGAGGCGCTCGACCGTAACGGGCCTACCGTCATCCGCTACCCCCGCGGCAAGGTGTCCGTTCTTCCTCAACCTCAGTCTTCGATCTCGACGCCAAAGACGGCCATCTGGGCTACGGGCGGCTGGTACGGCAAGGCCTGTGCGGTTGCGGAGAAGCTCGGCGATGCGGTTGCGGTTCATGCGCGATATATAAAGCCGATCGATTCGGTGTTGCTTAAGTCGCAACGTGATGCAGGGATGCGGATCGTCTCGCTTGAAAACGGATCGGTGATCGGCGGGCTTGGTGATGCGATTGGCGCGGACCTGAAGTTCGGTTGGCCGGACGAGTTTATTCCGCATGGAACGCAGTCTGAGCTCGAATCTCGCTACGGGCTTGATGTCGATTCAATTGTCAAGACGATAGGTTGTAGGTTGTAGGTCGAGGTCGACAGTGGAGTTTCAACATCTAATCTCTAATCTCTAATTTCTAATCTCTCTATGGCACAGATACACGGAGTTCCGGGGGAATGGGCGCGCGTCAAGGGAATGGCGCTCGGGATGTGGCCGTTGTTCGTCGGCATCTTCTTCGTCGGGTTCGCCCTTGCAACGTGGATATGGGGCCCATCTGGATTCGGTGCGGTCCTATTTGCGATAGCCGCGGTGTCCTGTTACTGGTGCGGATTGCGCGGATTGCGTAGGGTCGAGCGATTCTTTAAGGGTGCGCGTGGAGAGGAGAAGGTCGCGGGAGTGTTGGCGGGGCTTCCGGCGGGATATCACGTGTTCAACGATTTTTCGGCCGGTAACGGCTATGTCGATCATGTCGTGGTGGGTCCAACCGGCGTGTATTCCGTCGAGACGAAGTACTGGGCTGGCGATGTTACCGTTGACGACGGCAGTGTATTGGTAAACGGGCGATTGCCGTCCCGCGATCCCGTGCCGCAGGCCCTTAAGGAATGCGAGTTGGTTCGTGTCCGTCTAGCTGGGCTTGGATGGAAAGGGAAGGTGGTCCCGATTCTTGTCTTCGCATCTGACAATTTTCGCTTCAGCGCTATTGAGGTCGGTGGCGCGGTGATCATGAATTCCTCAGGTATCGTCAAGTCGATCACATCCGGGTATCACGTTATGTCAGAGTCGGAAATCAGTCGTCTCGTGAGTATCATCGAAAGTTAGTTGTTAGCGGTTAGATATGAAATTCCTACATTGCATTTTCGTCTTTTACTTTTGCTTCATACTGGTTCTGGCGGCGGACGCTGCCAAGGTTGAGCCGCTCTCGTATTATGGGAACATTGCCCAGCGCCTTGGATACACGTTGCCGAAATATCATGTTCTGCAGCAGCGGCTCGACGATTCTATTTCTCAGCGTACGTGGACGAATCTGGTTACGTTCTATGATTACGATCATTCCGTTTTTCTTAAGGGCGATCTCGACCGGTTTGCCGCGCGGGAGAAGCGGCTGGATAACGAGATTCTGAATGGTGATGTCAGCTTCGGATACGATGTCTATAACCTTTTCGTGGAACGGCTTCGCGAGCGGATGTTGTACGCGACCAATCTGCTTGCGAATACCGATTGGGATTTTAGTTCGAATGAGACTTACCGGATTAAGCGTAAGGATGCGGAATGGCCAGAGACCGCGGCTGAAGCTGATGATTACTGGCGGCGCCGCATCAAGAACGAGGTGCTGGTGGCGCTTCTCAATAAGGAGCTGGACGCTGAGGATAAACCGTCGACGAACGGGGGGCCGTTCGCTATTACCTTTGACATGGTTACCAATGTGACCGTCGGTCTCGTCAAAAAATACCGGCAATATGCGACGGTGCTTTCGGAGCCAGACGAGGAGGCGGTGCTGCAGCATTATCTTTCCGCGCTTGCGCGAGCTTATGATCCGCACAGTGATTATATGTCTCCGACATCGAAGGAGGATTTCGATATGGAGATGAATCTCACCCTGAGCGGTGTCGGCGCGGTACTGCAGATGGATGAGGGTGCGCTTAAGATTGTCGAGCTTTCTCCGGGAGGTCCGGTCGAACGGGACGGACGTATCAAGGTCGGCGACAAGATCACTGGTGTCCAACAGGGCGACGGCGAGATGGAGGACGTGATGTGGCAGCCGATGAAGAAGTCCATCCGCAAGATCCGTGGTCCCAAGGGCACACGTGTTACCTTGGAGATCATTCCGCGCTCGGACCCGTCAGGAATGGAGCGCAAGCGGTACGAGCTGGTCAGGGATGAGATAAAGCTTGACGACCAGGCGGCAACTGGACGCGTCGAGACCGTGGTCTGCGGGGGCTTCACGAATCGGCTAGGGTATGTGTTCTTGCCCGGCTTCTATGGTACGATGGACAAGCGGGTGAGTGATCCGGGGTTCCGTAGTTGTGCTTATGATGTCGCCAAGCTGATTGCCGAACTCAATTCCGAAGGGGTGGACGGGATGATCCTCGATTTCCGCGGTAACGGCGGGGGCTCTTTGCGAGAAGCGGTATTTCTTTCGGCGTTGTTTGTGGATGAGGGACCGGTGGTGCAGATCCGTGACGTGCGCTCTGTCGGAGCCTTGCCGATACCTCGCAACAATACTGCGATTTTTCGCAAGCCGTTGGTGGTGCTGACTGACCGCGCCTCGGCGTCCGCGTCTGAAATTGTAGCAGGGCATCTCCGGGATGTCGGTCGTGCGCTGGTGATTGGAGACCGGACCACGCACGGCAAGGGTACGGTTCAGACGGTGATGGGGATGGGGCCGGAGAAATACGGGTCTTGTAAGATCACTACCGCACGTTTTTATCGCGTGAACGGCGATTCGACCCAGGTCAAGGGGGTGCAGTCGGACATTCATCTGCCATCGTTGCTCGATTCGCTGGATATCGGCGAGGATAAGCTTCCGAATGCCTTGCCGTTTACCAGAATTCTCCCTGCGGACTATTTTCAGTGCTGGAACGTCGCAGGCTTCGTCCCTAAGTTGCGTGAGCTTTCTGCCGCCAGATTGGCTAATGACGCCCGGTATATCAAACACATCGAGAATGTCGCGGGGATGAAGGCGATTTCGGATCGGACTGAGGTCCCGCTTGAACGCGAGGCACGGAAAGCGATGATGCGGACTGATCGAAATTTGCGCGAGCTAGATGAATCCGATGATGACGAGGCGAAAGAGGAGAAGGTCGTCGCTTCACGTCGCAAACGTAACGAAAAGCCGGATGACGATATCGTTCTTGACGAAAGCCTGCGCATCCTTTCTGATCTTGTCCGTCTTACTGGAGATGAGCGGCTTCCGAAACCTAAGGGCTGGTGGGAGTGAGGGAGGAAGTGCAGAGTGCAGAGTGCAGAGTGCAGAGTGCGGAAAGCAGAGGTGAGGGTTATGGAAGTTAAGTTCGTGAAGATGCACGGGGCTGGTAATGACTTCGTGATGATTGATGACCGCGACGGTGCGTTTCCTGTTGAGGATTATCAGCGTGTGGCGGCGATGGCATGCCGCCCCAGCGGAATCGGCTGCGAGGGGGTGATTCTCGTTCAGAATTCCGCCACCCATGACTTCAGGATGCGGTTCTTCAATCCCGACGGATCGGAGGCGGAGCTCTGTGGCAATGGGGCACGCTGTGTTGCTGCATTCGCCCGTTCCATTGGCGCGGTGAAGAGCGATCGGATGGTTTTTGAGACCGCGGCCGGTGAAATTGCCGCGGAAATCATCGACGATACGACAGTGAAGATTTCAATGCCTTCGCCAAAGGATTTCGGCGATGATTTCGTGGTTGCGGGCGTGCCGCACAAGATTGTGGTGGTCGAGAATTTGATGAAGACCGATGTTGAGGGGGATGGGCGTCGTATCCGTATGTCTCAAGAGTTCGCTCCTAATGGCACGAATGTCGACTTTGTTGTCTATCGGCAGCCGAATCGAGTTTCCATTCGCACTTATGAACGCGGGGTGGAGGCGGAGACGGGTGCGTGTGGCACCGGTAGCGTAAGTGCCGCGGTGATCGGGGTGAAGGATTACGGACTCTGCTTTCCCGTCCATGTCAAGACTGCTAAAGGCTACGAATTGATTGTCGACGGAGTCTTTGACGGAGAACGCTTCCATGATGTCACTATGACAGGGCCTGTAAAGAAGGTTTTCGTGGGAAAATTTGATTTTAATGCACTTGATTTTGTCACCCAATAGTGTTATAATGAACCCGAAATGAGTTACTATCTCGTCATCCTTCTGGGTGCGGTGTTGGTGAATAATTTTGTTCTCAACCGTTTTCTCGGATGCTGTCCGTTCCTGGGCGTGTCCAAGAAGATGGATACCGCCCTCGGCATGTCCGGCGCTGTCGTCTTCGTGATGACGATTGCGGCGGCGGCGACGTGGTGTCTTGACCACTGGCTCCTAGCGCCTAACGGGCTGGGGTATGTTCACACGCTGGCCTTCATTCTCGTCATCGCCTCGCTCGTGCAGTTCATCGACATCGCGATGAAGCGTTTCCTGCCTCCGCTGCATGCCGCGCTCGGCATCTTCCTGCCGTTGATCACCACCAATTGTGCGGTACTGGGTGCCGCGGAGATCAACTGCAAGCAGGGCACGGGCTTCGTCGAGTCGGTGTTCTTCTCGTTCTCGGCCTCCATCGGGTTTGGCTTTGCGCTTGTGCTTTTCTCGGGTATCCGCGAGAAACTCGCCCACGCCGATCCCCCGCGTTGCTTCCGAGGGATCTCGATTGCGCTCGTCACCGGCGGGTTGCTTTCGCTCGCGTTCATGGGTTTTTCCGGGCTGGTGAAACTCCCATATTAATAGTTAACGTTTATGATCATCGCAATTATCTGTATAGCGGGAATCGGACTGGTCGCGGCAATTGCGCTCGCGATGGCCGATAGGTTTCTCGCCGTACAGGAAGATCCGCGCATCGGCATGGTAACGGCGGAGCTCCCCGGCGCTAATTGCGGTGGTTGCGGTTTTGCTGGTTGCGATGGTTATGCGCATGCGCTGGTTGCGGGAACCGCTCCGCTTGGCGCCTGCAGCGCCTGTGATTCGTCGGCCTCGGCGAAGATTGCCGCGATTCTCGGGGTTGCGGCAACGGCGACAGAAAAGCGTGTTGCGCTGGTGCGTTGCTGCGGCACGCGTTCAACGGCTGTGCGAATTGGCGATTATAACGGCATCTGCGATTGCAACGTGGCGGCGATGACGGCGGGTGGCGACAAGGGGTGTCAGTATGGTTGTCTCGGTTACGGTGCCTGCGCTAACGTATGTCCGCAGCATGCGATTTCGATTATCGACGGTCTCGCCAAGGTCGACAAGCGCCTTTGCATTGGTTGCGGCAAGTGTGTCACGGCGTGTCCCAAGAAGATCATTGAGCTTGTGCCGGCTTCGGCGACGATCCATGTGCTCTGCGCGAACCCCGACAAGGGTCCGGAAGTCCGTAAGGTCTGCAAGACCGGCTGCATGGGCTGTCATCTCTGCGAGAAGAACTCCGGCGGCAAGGAAGCAGGGCATTTCGTTTTCAATGGCTTCCTCGCGAAGTCCAATTACGATAATCCCACCAAGGACGGCACGGTCGTTGCGAAATGTCCGGCCGGGTGCATGATCGAGGATCCACATTTCGAAACAGGAGAGTAACCATGAAAAGACTGATCGCCTTCGCATTCGTCGCGATAGCCACCTCTGTCTTTGCCGACAAGGCGACGTTCCCGTACGATGTCGATATGACTCGGCGCATCGCGACCAACGAGACCGTGGCGGTTTCTGATGAAACCGTCACATTGCCTGGCACGCCTACCGCCGACGGGGATACCGTCGCGGAACTGAATATGTCCGGCGTTACCTTCACCGCGATCGACGCCGCCGAGTGGGATACTTTCGTCGCCGGAATCGAGAAACCTGCCGCGATGCTCGCGATCAAGGCCGATGGCGCCAACACCAATTGGTTCGGGTATTCCGGTTCCGCTTGGGTGCAGTTGACCGGGCCTGCGATCGTTCTTTCGACCGCCTATGACGTTAAGATCGGTTTTGACAAGACCGTCGGCAATAAGGTTCGTTATTCGGTTAAGGTGGCCGGCGCCGAAAACTGGACCGACCTTACCTTCGGCGGCGAGGCGTGGCTTGCGCAGGGTGCTGATGCGCAGCCGCAGCTCTCGAAGGTCATGCTCAAGGGCACCGGTTCGGTGGCGTCCGGAGAACTCGCGTCCGGTGTCCGCGGCGCGTACGCGAACATCGGCAAGATCATCGAGACTTATTCCTTCGATTACTCTAATGTCGTCTTCACCGTCAGGGTTGACGACGGGACTTACGGTGACCGGCTTAAGGTTACCGTTGGTGACAAGGTCATCGAGCAGAAATTCACCGTGGGTGACAATGTCGTCGATTTTACTGGCAAGGGGCTTGTTGCTGGCAGTACCTACGACTGCAGGATCGAGATTGTCAAGGATGGCGCCTCTTCGGATGTGAAACGTGATGATTCGGTTAACCTGTCGGCGACCGCGGACTGGTTTGGCTTCGACGATGGTACGTTCGTTAAGGCGAAGGGTGAGAATGTTGCGATCGCCGACCGTAAGTTCAGCCCACACGACGAAGGGAAGCCGGCGGTGGTTACGCCGAACAGCGAATCCGCGGCGAACGCGAAGAGCACGGTCGAGATTACCGTTGATTACACTCAGGCCTTCGCCGAAACGGCGCAGTATGATAATGCTCAGAGCGCGTTGGCGCTGACCTCCGAGGGCTGGCAGTGCCTTGCCGGCGGAATCTGGACGGTGATTGCGAATGACAATGTTTCCACTGAGGCTGGCGTTTACGCGACTCGTGCCGAGTTCGACTATACCGGTGCCGTTGGAAAGGTCCGTTTCTCGGTCAAGCAGAATGATGTCTGGTATGTGATGAAGAACGGTGAGACAGAGTGGTTTAATCTCGCTGGTTCCGCCGTCAAGCTGAATGGCACCAGTTTTGTTGGTAGCGGCAAGATCTCCGCGATCGCCGCGATCTACACCAGCACCGATCCGATTCCTCCGGCGATCAACGGCGGCGTGATTACGCTTGCGGGTTCGACGGACGTGAAGCTTAATGATGTCAACGTCGGTGAGTATACGATCAGTTCCACTGCGGGTAAGAAGTTCAGCATGAAGTGGTCCGATGCGGACGGCAAGTACGCCAAGATCGAGAACGGCACGCTCAAGGTTATCAGCGGCACTCCTGCGAACGGTATCGGTTCCTACGACAGCTACGCGCTCGGACTCGATCCTACCAGCGCCGCTTCCAAGCCGGTGCTCGACGCGGCTCAGAACGCCAGCGCCGAGCACGTGTCGTTCAAGGTTGCCAATGTCGTTCCGAATACCGAAGTCGCCGACGTGACGATGAAGCTCGTCGAAACGGAAACGCCTTCCGCGGATACCGGCACTGAACACGAATTCACTAACGGCGAGGCGACATTCGATCTGCCGTCCGGTGTCAGGTACTACAAGGTCAAGATTTCGATCAAGACGAAATAATGAAAACCGTTAGCTCACCGTTCAGATTCAGGGGTGGCGTACATCCTGACTATAACAAGGAGCTCGTGAAGGACAAGGCCATCGAAAAGATGCCTTGTCCTTCTGAACTCGTAATCTCTATGTCCCAGCACCTCGGCGCCCCCGCGAAGTGTGTTGTGAAGGTCGGCGACCAGGTGGTCAGGGGACAGCTCCTCGGAGAGAAGAATGGCTTCATTTCAGTTCCCGTCTACGCTTCCGCTTCTGGTACCGTGAAGGCGATTGAGCCGCGGCTTGGTCCTGCGGGCACGAAGACGCCGGCGGTAATCCTGGATACGACCGCGCCGTCCGTGGCTGAGCCAGTCACCTTGTCGCCGCTGGATTGGAAGTCAGCGACGAAGGAGGAGCTTTTGAAGCGCATCGACGAGGCGGGGATCTGCGGAATGGGCGGCGCGGGCTTCCCGACGTCCGTCAAGCTCAATCCGCCGCCCGGCAAGCGCTGCGAGTACCTCATTCTCAACGGCGCGGAGTGCGAGCCGTATCTTTGTGCGGATCATCGCCTCATGCTTGAGCGCGCGGACCGTGTACGGGTCGGCGTCGAGATCATGCGCAAGGTCCTCGGCGGCTGTGCAGTCCGTATCGCGATTGAAGCGAACAAGCCGGACGCGATTGCGGCGATGGAGAAGGCGTTCGCCGACATCGAAGGCAATGTCGAGATCGTCGTCCTTCCCGTCCTTTACCCTCAGGGCAGCGAAAAGCATCAGATCTACGCAACCGTCGGGCGCATCGTGCCCGAGCCGCCGGCGCTGCCGATCGACGTCGGCTGCGTGGTGGAGAACGTCGGCACCGTGGCGGCGATTGCCGATGCTGTGGAGAAGGGCGAGATCCTGCTTTCGCGCGTCACGACGGTCTCTGGTGACGCGGTGAACGAACCGAAGAACGTCGAGGCTCCGCTCGGCACCAGGTATGCGGACCTCATCGCCTTCTGCGGCGGGGAGAAGGAATGCGGAGTCGCGAAGCTGATTTCAGGCGGCACGATGATGGGCTTTGCCGTCGCATCTGATCAGATCGCGACGACCAAGACGACGTCCGGACTGCTTCTGCTCTCCTCGAAGCGGGTGTTTCAGTACACGTCACAGGCCTGCATCAACTGCGGACGTTGCGTACGCGCATGTCCGATGGCGCTTAATCCCGCGGATATCTCGAAGGCGGTGGAGGCGGATGACATCAAGTCCGCCGAAGACGCGCATGTGATGTCTTGCATTGAATGCGGCGCGTGCTCGTTCGTGTGCCCGGCCTACCGCACCCTCACCCAGTTCTGCCGTCGCGCCAAGAACTCGATCCGCGCCCGAATCGCCGCGGAGAAGGCCAGGGCCGCCGCGGCAAAGGAGGCGAAATGATTCTCTCCAGTTCACCGCATACCCATGCGAATTCGAGCGTGTCCCGCATCATGCTCGACGTGATCATCGCGCTGCTGCCGACGACCGCGGTCGGTATCTTCTTCTTCGGGATGCCCGCGGTCTGGACGATCGCGACCTGTGTCGCGACCTGTATCGTGACCGAGGCGCTGTGCCGTCTCTGTATGGGGCGGGATAACACTATCGGCGATCTTTCCGCGGTGGTTACGGGACTCCTCCTCGCGCTTAACCTCCCGGCCGGACTCCCGCTCTGGATGGCCGTCGTAGGATCGGTCTTCGCGATCTTCGTCTGCAAGCAGGTGTTCGGCGGGCTTGGCATGAATCCCTTCAACCCGGCGCTCGCGGCGCGTGCGTTCATGTTGATCTCGTTTACGGGTCCGATGACCACCTGGCTCAAGCCGATGTGGTGGAACTCTTCCGAGGCGATGACGACCGCTACTCCGCTCGCGACGATGAAGACGTGGTTCGGTGCCGAAGCGATGGCGTCCGCCACTCCTCACGGACTCTGCAATGGTGCGTGCGTCGGCGTCCCGTCGCTTTGGGATATGGCGATCGGCAACATGCCCGGCTGCATCGGCGAGGTCTCGGCAATCGCGCTCGCGATCGGCGCGGTTTATCTGCTCTGGCGCAAGGTCATCACCTGGCACATCCCGTTCGCGTTCCTTGCGACGGTGTTCGTCTATTCGCTTGTCTCCGGCGGCGCTCCCGCGATGATGCAGGTCCTTACGGGCGGCGTGATGATCGGCGCGTGCTTCATGGCGACGGACTATGTCACTTCGCCGACGACGGCGAAGGGGAAACTCGTCTTCGGCTTCGGCTGCGGACTCCTCTGCATGTTGATCCGTCAGTTCGGTTCGTATCCCGAGGGGTGTTCGTTCGCGATCCTCATTATGAATGCGGTGTGTCCCTTGATCAACCGCTGGACCCAGCCGCGCCCCTTTGGAGCGAAGTGAAGAGTGAAAAGTGACGAGTGAAGAGTTGCGGAGGTTAAAGCCTTGAAGAAGATACTTGGATTGGTTCTTTCGCTTACGGTAATTTCCGCGGTTTGCGCCGGGGTGCTGGCGTATGTCAACAAGATCACCGCAGAGCCGATCAAGGAGACGGCGGCGAAGAACGAGGCGGCGGCGCGCGAGGCGGTGTTGTGTGGCGAGAAGGGCTATGCCGCGATCGGCGTCTCCCACAGCGGCTATGGCGGCGACATCAAGCTGATGGTCGGCTTCAAGGAAGACAAGAAGACCGTCATCTCCTACAAGGTGCTTTCGGCGTCGGAGACTCCCGGACTCGGCATGAAGCTGTCAACGCCGGAATTCGCTGGACAGTTCAAGGGCAAGGACGGCACTTCGCTCAAGGTGAAGAAGGACGGCGGCGAGGTGGAGGCGATCACCTCGGCGACGATTACTTCCCGTGCGGTCTGCGAAGCGATCGCCGACGCTCAGAAGAACATCAAGTAGATGGTAGTTGTAGTTGGTAGAATCTGATTCCGCAACTCTTCACTCTTCACTATTACTTCTTCACTTTTCGATATGGCTCACCTGCTCGATGATATTTTCCTCAGGCCTTTCGAAGGGGCGATCCGCGGTCGTGCTAAGCGAGCCGAGGACCGCATCCGTGAACTGACCGGCGGTAAGACCTCGTTGTCGGACTGGGCTAACGCTCATAACTATTTCGGACTTCACCGCGTGAAACGCGGATGGATCTTCCGCGAATGGGCGCCGAAGGCGACGAGCATGTGGCTTGTGGGCGACTTCAACGGCTGGAAGATCAGTCCCGCGTTCGAGTGCTTCCGTATTCCCAACAGCGACGTGTGGGAGGTGAAGGTTCCCTCGAAGGCGATCAAGGCGGGGCAGAGGTATCACCTCGAGGTCCGCTGGGAGGGCGGACACGGCGAACGCATTCCGGCGTACGCGAGATATGTGGTCCAGAATCCCGAGACCAAGCTTTTTGAAGCCGAGGTCTACGAGTCGAAATACCAGTGGAAGAATGGTGATTCTGCCGCCGTCCGTTGTCCGTCGTCCTTTGTTCCGCTGATCTACGAAGCTCACGTTGGCATGGGAACCGAAGAGGAGAAGATCGGCACTTACGTGGAGTTCCGGGACAACGTGCTGCCGCGGATCAGAAAGGCCGGTTACAATGTCGTGCAGCTGATGGCGGTCGCCGAGCATCCGTATTACGGTTCCTTCGGCTATCACGTGTCGTCTTTCTTCGCGGCGTCCTCGCGGTTCGGGACCCCCGATGACCTCAAGTCGCTCATCGACACCGCGCACGGAATGGGGCTTAAGGTGATCATGGACCTCGTTCATTCCCACGCGGTCGCGAACGAACGTGACGGGCTTTCGCTCTTCGACGGAACGGAATATTCTTATTTCCATTCCGGCGACAAGGGACGCCACCCCGCTTGGGGAAGCCGTTGCTTCGACTACGGCAAGACCGAGACGATCCATATGCTCCTTTCGAATGCGAAGTTCTGGCTCGAAGAGTACCATTTCGACGGCTATCGTTTTGACGGCGTCACCTCGATGCTGTTCTGGGACCACGGACTTGGCACCGCCTTCACCGATTACGGCAAGTACTTCAACGGCAGCATGGACGATGACGCGTGGGTCTATCTCAATCTCGCCAACCGCGTGATCCACGAGACCAATCCGTCCGCAATCACCATCGCCGAGGACGTCTCCGGAATGCCCGGCGTCGCCGCACCGGTGAAGGATTGCGGCATCGGCTTCGATTACCGCATGGCGATGGGCGAACCTGATTTCTGGTTCAAGCTCGCCGAGAAGACTGCTGACGACGACTGGCCGATGGGCGGACTCTTCTACGAGCTCACCAATAAGCGGTCAGAAGAGAAGGTGGTCTCCTACGTCGAGTCTCACGACCAGGCCCTGGTCGGTGGCAAGACCTTCTTTTTCACCCTTGCCGACGCCGCGATCTACTACGGCATGGGCAAGAACCAGCATGGACTCGAAATCGAGCGCGCAATCGCGCTTCACAAGCTCGCGCGCCTCATCACCTGCTCGCTCAACGGCGGGGCTTATCTCAATTTCATGGGCAACGAGTTCGGACACCCTGAATGGATCGATTTCCCGCGGCTCGAGAACGGCTGGAACTACCATCACGCGCGGCGTCAGTGGTCGCTTCGCGACAACGAGGATCTTCGGTTCAAGTCGCTCGGCGATTTCGACGAGGCGATGCTCGGATACCTCAAGTCGGGCAAGGCGCTCTTCGGCAAGCGCGGCATCTTCGGCGCAGTGCCGACGAAACTCGTCGCCAACGAGCCGGATAAGGTCCTCGCGTATGTGCGCGGAGACCTGCTGTTCGCCTTCAACTTCAATCCGACGAAGTCGTTCACCGATTACGGCGTATTGGTGCCGCCGGCTTCGGACTGGAAGCATCTCTTCGATACGGACGAGCCGCGTTTCGGAGGCCAGGGGCGCATCCAGCCGGGCGTCACCTACGCGCCGACGCTGGTCTCGGACCGCGACGAACTCGTGCAACAGATAAAGCTCTATCTGCCCGCGCGCACGGCAGTTGTTTTAAAGAGGATTTAGAATCCGCTCTTTGATGTTAACGTGAAATTTCAACTGGAGAAAGTCGGACTGGCGGGGATCGGACCCGCGACCCCAACATTAAAAGTGTCGTGCTCTACCAACTGAGCTACAGTCCGATGAGGTCGTAAAACAATGACAGTATATCATATTACGGAGCGTTCAATCAACCGCAAACATATTAGGGAGGAGTAGGTATGGAACTTCAGAGCAAGCCTAAGTCAAAGGAAATCCGTCAGCGCGCGTGGGATGCGCTCGGTTCGGGCTCGTATTGGCCTTATGTCGGCAGCAATCTGGTGATGCGTCTTATCACCGGCGTCGGCATGATGGTTCCTGCGATGATCTTCATAATCAGTATGATCGTGACGTTGGCGGTTACCGGTTGTCTGCCGAATGATCAGGCGTCCATGCCGGAGTCTATTCCTCTGGCCGTGATCGGAGTCGCGGCGGTCGGATCGATTCTGCTGCTCATCCCTTGGACCTACATCATCGGCTTCGGCAGCTGGAGCGGCGGCAAGATGGCGCTCGCGGCGGCTGATCGTGATTACAGGTTTGGGCTCTGCGTTTCGGGCTGGGGCCACGGCTGGAAGATGGCGTGGACGGTGATGGTGCAGTGGACCTACATCACGCTCTGGTATTTCCTGCTGATCGTTCCCGGCATCCTGAAGACCTTCTCCTACGCGATGACCAAGTACGTGCAGATAGATCATCCCGACTGGGGGGCTAATCGTTGTATTGAGGAGTCGATGCGGTTGATGAAGGGCAACCGCTGGCGTCTCTTCAAGCTTGCCTTCAGCTTCATCGGCTGGATCCTGCTGCCGGTATTGGTGGCACCGATCGGACTTTCCGGTCTCGCGATGCTTTTCCTCGTGCCGTATCCCAGCACGGCCTTCGCGTGCTTCTATCGTCAGCTGCTGGTCGAGAAGGGCCCGGCGTTTCTGTAACGGAGATTTTATTCGCCTGCATTTGGTATAATATCAACGAATGCAGAATGCTATTGCGATAGTCGGTATGAGTTGCCGTTTCGCCGGATGCCATACGCCGGCGGCGTTGTGGCGTGCGGTGATGGAGCGGCGTAGCATGTTGTCCGTTCCTGGGCCAGATGCGGAGATCCCGTTCGGACAGAAGAACGTCTTTGATCGTCCTTATCCGACGCGCCTCGGACAGCTCGGCGATCTTTACGCATGTGTGCCCTCGATGCAGAACTTCCCTCGCCAGGTCAATGCCGGCGAGAACCAGGATCTTTATTTTGCGACGCAACTCGCGTTTGACGCGCTCGCTGATGCGGGTATGCGTCCTCATCTGCGCGAGCCAGTGCGTGGTTCCGTTCGTTTCGGCTACGCGCCGCCGTTTAACGCTTCGACGGTCAACTGGCTGCAGCATACTGTATTTCTCGATCAGACTCTTGATATTCTGCGTCGTTTTCTGCCGCATGCGCCAGAAGAGTCGATGGATCTTGTTCGTCAGCGTCTCGTGGAGTCGTTGCCTGCTCCTAATGCGGCGTCTTTTCTGCTAGGATCTGGCTATCGTTTCGTCTCCTGGATTGCGCGTGAATGTTCATTCTCGGGTGCGGCGACGATTATGGACGCCGGCATGGTTACTGGAGCGGCTACACTTCAGGATGCGGCGAATGATCTGATCACGGGGCAGGTTGACGTCGCATTGGCGGGCACACTGGTGCCGCCGTTCAACCGTTCATATCTTGAGGGGCTTTCTGGAGAAGTCCCGTTTTCGACGAAAGGTGAGCTGCAGCCTTTTTCTGAAGATGCTTGCGGCACGATACCTGGTGAAGGCGGGGCGTTCTTTGTTCTGAAGCGTCGCGAAGACGCGCTTCGTGATCGCGATCGAATCTATGCGCTGATCAAGGCAGTGTCGATCGGTCATAATCCGGATGATGATGCGTCCGTTATTCTCTCCGAAGCGACCGAGAACATCGGCGTGCCGGTGAAGACGATCGGGCTTATCGAGGCTGACGGCAGCGGGGTCAAGTCGTCCGAAGATCGCGAGCTGGCGGCGATCCTGAAGCTCTGGGGCGAGCATCGTCCAGGTGGCGCGCTGGTAGGTCTCGGTTCAATCAAGGGTAATATCGGTCATACGCTCCGGTCGTCGGTTTCCGCGGGGCTTGTCAAGGCGGCATTGGCGCTTTATCATCGCGTGCTTCCTCCGCAGGTGCAGCCGGAGCGTCCCAGTGACAAGATCTCTAATCTCGGCTCCAGTGCCTATCTGCTTACAGCGGCGCGTCCGTGGATTATCGGTGACAGCGCCAATCCCCGTCGTGCGGCGGTGTTTGGCGCAAACTTCGATCCGGTCCAGCCGATTGGTACGGCTTCGGTCAGCGGACGCAGCGCGGTTGTGATTCTTGAAGAGGAACCGGAGGTGCGCGGATGAGCTCGTCGCTGGTAGTCGTATCTGCGTCCGACCGGGAGTCGCTTCTCGAGATGATCGCCAGGATCGTTCGTTTTCTCGATCGCATGCCGGAGACTGCGCTAGTTGATGTTGCCTATACATGTTCGCTACTTAAGGGTGCCGAGCGTCTGTCGTTGGTGGTGGACAATGTTGCGGATCTGAGGTCGCGTTTAGTATCCGCCCATGCGCGGCTTTCTTCGCTTGCGATGAAGCGGATTCGCGACAAGAGCGGCACTTACTATTTCGAGGACCGGTTGCTCGGAGAAGGGCGTGGCAAGCTTGCTTTCGTCTATCCGGGTGTAATGTCGTTCTATCCCGACATGTTGCGCGATCTTGCGATTGAGATGCGGGAATGTCGCAGCGCCTTTGACGAACTTGAGGAGGCGATGATCGGAGATGCCGAGTTCGCGCCGTCATCATTTGTCTTTCCGCCGGCATCTTATTACCGACATGACGCCGACATTTTCAGTTCCGGCGCATATGCGCAGGCGTTGGTGGCGGTGTATTCGGCCGGGGTGGGCATGACGCGCCTGCTGCGGTCGTACGGACTTCTTCCGGACGGGGTCGTGGGTTTTGCGGGCGGAGATCTCGCGGCGATGGTGCGTTCAGGCGCCGCCGGTGAATCGCGCCCTCGGACCGAGCGGGTGAGCGCAATCGCTGAAATCTACCGAATCGTCGATAAGGCGGTTGACCACGCAGGGCTTCCAGAGACGGTTATGGTCACTGTCCTTATCCACATCGGCGGGGAGACGAAACTAGCCGAGACGCTGTCTACGTTTCCGAATGGTAAGGTCACGCTCGCGCTCGACCTTTCGCCGCGGCAGAAGACCTACGCCATTGATCCGGATTTCGCTGATGAAGCGATTGCCGCCTTCAATGCGGCCGGGATCCGTTCGATGCGGCTGGCGTTGAACCGCCCGTTCAATACTCCCAAGTGTGCATCGCTGGTGCCGGCGATTCAGAAGTTCACGACAAAGTGGATGAAGGAGAAGCCGTCTACCGAGGTCTATTCCTGCTCTACCGCGGAGCCGGTTCCAGATACTCTCGCCGCCGCGCGCAAGGATACCGCCGAACGCTGGTCGCGTCCCGTGCGCTTCGCCGATACGGTTCGCAGGATGTATGCGGATGGTTACCGCGTGTTCGTTGAGGTGGGGCCGCGTGGATTGATGACTAGCTTTATCGAAGATACGCTGAAGGGCTGTGATCACGCCGCGTTTGCGACCAATTCGATCCATCGTCGAGGGATGCTCCAGTTGCAGCATGCGGTCGCGCAGCTGATGGCGCTCGGCGCGGATATGGACATTTCGTCCGCGTTCGCCGGGTATGGTCCGCGCAAGCTCGACTTTGACGCTACAGTTCCGATATCGGTTCGTCACGAGGCGGAGATGTTGCTTTCGCGGCGGTTCCCGAGGTTGACTCTGCTGTCAGACGTTCCGTTGGAAGCTGCGTCCGTTATGGTCGAACCCAAGGGGCGCGGTGCCAAGGTCGCGGCACGTCAGGCGGCGATCAATGCGCAGAGCCGGCGTCATCGCCAGTTTGATTTCGGCGCGGTGAATCCGCTGGTTTCTGATGCAGACATCGTTTCTCAGACGCCCGGGGTTTCGATTGAGATCAAAAAGACCTTCAGTATTTCTGATGCGCCGTTCATCGGGGATTTTTCGATCGGAACGAGTCAGCTTTCGTATTCCGATCCGAATTTGCGTGGACTGGTTCTGCTGACGGTTCCGATCGCTTTGGAGATCATGGCTGAAACCGCGGCATTGCTTGTCCCAGGTAGGGCGGTGGTTGCGATCGAGGATATTTCGGCGCCTCGGAACGCGGTGTTCTCTAAGGGTGTGTTGACGCTCTTCGTCAAGGCGGAGCGGGTTGCCAGCGGCTCGGCGGGACTAGCTGCAGTACGGGTCTTTGTCCGTGATGACCGTCCTGATTCAGCATATACTTCGGCGAATGTCGCCGCGACTTTCGTTCTTTCCAAGGAATATCCCAGTCCGGCGCCGCTGGATGTGGTGAAGCATTCGAAGCCACGTACGGTCCACTGGTCAAGTCGTGATGTTTATCCGTCGCGGCTTTGTTCCGGCAAGCGACTGCGCAATATCACTTTCGTCGAGACCTGGAGTGAATCTGGTGTTGATTATACGATCAAGGTGCCGCCGATCGCCGATGCCGTTACGTTCACGCGTTTTCCGAATTGGGTAGTCAATCCTTTGTTGCTGGGGTCCGTCGTCTCTGGCTTCCCCCTCTGGCGCAGTCATGAGCGGTTCCCAGGCGCTTGTTCATTTCCGTTCCGCTGTCGTCGTATCGATTTCCTCGGGCCGCTACCGAAAGAGGGATCGGAGGTAAAGTGCTATATGCGGCTTACCGGTGTCACGCCGACGAGTCAGATCAGCGACATTACGGTGTCTGGAGGTAACGGACTCGCCTTGATGAACATCTCCGGATGGGAGGAGCTGTGTGAGCGAGTTAATCCAGAGTATCGCGACCTGATCATGCAACCGGCAACGAGTTTTATCACCAGGAAGCTCGGTTGGGATTTCATAGGTAATCCTTCGACGGATGTCGCGACGGCGTATGTGACCGACATTCCGTATCACATCTTCGAGAAGACGGACGAGATCTGGCTCAAGACTTTTTCCCACATCGTACTCTGCAACCAGGAGCGGTTGCAATTTGCAGACAAGATGGGGTCTGCATCGCGTAGGACCGAGTGGCTGTTCGGGCGCATCGCCGCGAAGGAAGCCGTCCGTCGATATCTTAAGGATTTCCATCAGGCCCGCTGGAGCTACGCCGATGTCGAAATCATGGCAAACGATAAGGGTAAGCCTTACGCGCTCGGCGATTGGCAGGAGTTCCTGCAGTCGGATATCGACATTGCGATCGCCCATACCGCGCAGTTCATCGTCGCGGTCGCGGCCGCGAACGCCCGGGTCGGTGTGGACGTGGAGTCTGCCGAGCGCAATCTTTCTGAAGAGTTTGCTGCCGGCGTGTTCATGCCTGAAGAGCTGGAACTCGCGGCTCAGTCCGCCAACGCCTCGCAGTCGGTCATTCGCTTCTGGTGCGCCAAGGAGGCGGTGTCGAAGGCGCTCGGCACAGGTATCCGTTACAGTCCTAAAGAGATGAACGTCGAATCCTATCAGGCCGATTCCGGATCGTTGGCAATGCGGTTGACCGGTGAGTGGGAGAAGTCGTTTCCGCAGTTTAAGGGACGGGACATCAACGTGACGGTTCGTAATCTTCACGAGCACGTCCTTGCGTTCTGTTTCATTCCCTCCACGATGTTCCCACAGGATTAGTTGACGTCCGAAGTTGAAGAATGGAAAAGCAGGTGTCAGTAAGTAAGGATCCGTTCGGGGAGTTGAGCGAGGCACAGAAGGTTCCGGGGCTTAAGCAGCGGTTTCCGGATCGGGTGCTGATCATGACGACCGATCGCTGTTTCGGCTACTGTGCGCACTGCACGCGCAAGTGGATTCTCGGAAAGACTCCGGTCGTCGATACGCAAGATAAGCTGGATGCGTGTGTCGAGTATGTGCGGAAACATCCAGGGATTAGGGATGTGCTTTTGTCCGGCGGAGATGTACTGACGCTTTCCGATGCGAAGGTAAAGAAGTTCATCGAAGCCTTCGCTGCGCTTAGGCAGGTAGAGGTGATTCGCATTTGTACGCGGGCGCCAGTTTCCAATCCGAAGCGGATCACGACTCGGTTGGTTCGTGTTCTCGCTAAATCGAAGAAGGTGTGGGTGAATTGCCATATTAACACCGCGGCGGAAGTGGCGCGTTGT
>CAMGEN010000002.1:0-85737 GCA_946055075.1 uncultured Verrucomicrobiota bacterium
CGCCTTAACCTTTATTTATCGGGCTATGGCGTACTTCACGCCGTCAAAAATCGTGGAACTCCAGTGCTTTGCCAGAGTGAACACAACTTTAAATTTTGTTTAGTTGGTCAAAGTGGGAAAAGCATAGGTTGATTGGGGTCATTCGTTTACTTTGGCGAACGGCCAGATCACAATCACTGGAAGAACCAGTAGCAACACGCGATGTGATCTCCGAGGAAGGCGATCCTGCTCACGGAATTGACAATGGCGGAACCGGGAATCCGGATCGTCACATCGGCAAACCCCTTCTCGGGAACATCGTAGGAAGCGGTCGCTAGGACTTGTCCGTCGACGGACACGTTAAACGCCGGCTTATCACCAAAATCGAAATGACGGTTTTTGAAAGATCCGAGCGAATTAGGCACCCCCGCATCCTTCTTGCGAAGCGTTCGCAAAACGACCAACACATCCTTACCTGGTTCCAGCGCGACGAACATCGAATCCATGCCCCAGATCACCCGACCGGATTCATACGCCTTCTTCCCGTTGAAATCATCCACATGCTGAAACACCTGGAGCGGAGCGAGCCCGTATCTGGTCTCCACCTCGTATCCAGCGAGCCTTTCATCAGCTGGGAAACCGACATCTACGCGTTGCCGCAAGGTCATATCTGGAGCGAGGCGGAACGGCACTGCGGCGGAATTATCAAACATCGACCAATCGGCCTTTCGGACATTGATGCCTTCAGGCCCCGCCATCACCGGCTCTCCAACACCTTCCTCAAAACCGGCCGCAAAATCATCGTCCTCGGCAAAGATCCAATAGTCAAAGCGTGTTTCCGGGCGATTCTTCAGCGCTTCGAGCGCAAAGGCCACCGGCGGACCCTCGAATTCCGGAGAATAGATTCCGTGCAAAGTGCGAAGCCCGTGGTCTCCTAGCGGATAAGCGAGCCCGCAATAACCAGTCAGCCCAACCGTCGCCTTATCCGGCAAGGAGGCATTCAGCTCCCGCCCGAACTTCATCACGAGATCCGACTGCCTGGCGGCGTTGTTAAAGAGCGACCAAAACGAAACCGAGGAGCCGATAGCGAAGACAACCGGCAGAATCAGGATCAACAGCGCCGAGCGGAAGCCGGACAGCCGTTTGAAAACCACGGCATAGCCTTCGGCGGAAAAGATCACCACCAAGGGCATGATCCACGCGACATAGCGGTCCACATTCGTGTTCTGCCATCCGCTCGTGGCAACGGTCCATACCCCGCCGGCGGCAGCCAGCGGAAACACGAACTGACGCCAGTCTTCCCATTTGCGGGAAATGACACCGGACCAGAACGCCACCGCGCCGATGACGGGAAGCATATAAAACACCCGCGGCGCATCATTGGCCGCGCCGAAGAAGAACGCCCAACCCATCCGTACCAGGTCGTAAAGCGAACAGTACAGCGCGGCAAAGAAAGGTCGCGTGGCGAAATGCCCCTTCTTCGCGACACTCGCGAACTGTGCCGCACCAGTCAGGGAGTAATTCAAGGCGAAAACCCCGAGCACGGAAAGAATGCCGACCGCGGCAAGAAGCGCGTCAGCTCTTCGGAGCTTCTCCTTGGCAAATACACGAAGCGCACATATGACCATGATGAAAGCGATAGCGACAACCATACCCTCAGGACGCACCCACGGCCCCAGAAGCAGCATCGAACCATACAGCCACTTGCGATTTGCAGCAAGCCCGGCTACAAACGCCGAGGAAACCGCGAGCCAAAGCCCGATATCGCTGAGCGCCATCGCCGCATACGCAGTCTGCCCGAAGAAGCCGAGCAACAACACCGCCATCAGTCTGGCGACGGGATCGGAAACCCAACGCCGGATCGTCACCCCCCAGCCAAAAAGGAAGACCAGATAAAAGAACGCATTGAGGACGAACGAACAACCGATGAACGAATCGCCCTTGAATCCGAGAAGATACGGAATCGCAAAGAGAAACGGATGCAGTACCGTCGTCGATCCCGTGGAAACCGCCGAGCCGGCGGAAAACGAAAACGGAAAACCCTCCGCCACCCTCCGCGCCGACTGCAGATAAAGCGGAGTGTCGGGCTGGGGGATTGCCAACGGACCGTCTCCGTTGACCATCGCCCCGGCGAACCAGAATCCCGCGATCTGCAGGATTCCGATGGAAAAAAGAAGAGCGGCGAGAAGCCGCCCCTCTTTTTCTGGTTTAAACAAAACCATCTGCGGCACTATCAGGGCGTGGTAGTGGTGGTCTTGTTAAGCGTGTGCGCGTAATCCGGCTCCGAAGTGATAGAGCAGGTCGGATCGCTCGTATCGTCTTGCGGGAGAGAATAATTACCAGCACCAGGGCACTTGGGCGTGACCTTGATATACTTGTCGCTACCGATGATATCACCCCAGTTAACCTGCGCGACACCAGCCATCTTGGCCTGCTCGACGGCGGTCTGAATCTGCTTGAGGTTCGAGATGCAGGCGTTCATCTGCGAGGTCTTACGATAGCGGGCGAAGTTCGGGATCGCGACAGCGGCCAAAATGGCGATGATAGCGACCACGATCATAATCTCTACAAGGGTAAAACCCTTCATCATCTTCTTCATGATTGTGTTCCTTTGTTTGTTTTTGTTTGTTATTGCCGCCGGCACCTTACCGACAGCGAAGATTCATTTAGCAATCAGCGTGCCAAAACACAAAAGCCGTCAATTTTTCGCCATTTACTTTATATTTTTTACGAGTTAGCATTTTCAAGCCTGGGATTTTCGCGCATTTGAGAAATTTTGCATTCGCAAGAATGCGAAAATCAATCCCCAAGTTTACGGTACAACGTCGAAAGATTGACTTTCAACGTTTCGGCCGCCTTTTCCTTATCGCCACCAGTCGCGTTAAGGATCTGGCCGATATACTCCTTCTCTTTCTGACGGAGAAACGACTTGAGTGAGGCAGACTGAGAGACCCCGGATGCGGGGACCTGACTAGAATCCACCGGAGATGGCTTGTGCTCAGCAACACGCGAAGGTAGATCTTTCGGGGAGATGACATCACCTTGCGCAAAAGCAACCGCATGTTTCATGCAGTTCTCGAGTTCACGCACGTTCCCCGGCCAATTATAAGAAAGCAGAATCTTCGCGGCTTCTTCAGAAATCACTGGAACCTTCCTGCTGCCAGCGATTTCAGCCTGCAGGAAATGCCGCGCCAACGGAAGAATGTCTTCCGTGCGGGAGCGAAGCGGCGGAATATCGATCGTAATCACGGCAAAGCGGTAAAAGAGGTCGCTACGGAAAGTACCCTTCACGACCGCCTCCTCAAGATTGATATTGGAGGCGGCGACGACCCGGACGTCGACATGGATATCCTTCGTTCCGCCCACCCGGCGGATCTCATGCTCCTGGAGCGCCCGAAGGAGCTTGCCCTGAAGAATCAGCGGCATAGAGGAGATTTCATCAAGGAAAAGCGTACCGCCGTTGGCGGTTTCGAAAAGGCCTTCCTTATCCGCAACCGCGCCGGTGAACGCGCCCTTGACATGGCCAAACATCTCTGATTCCAACAGATTCTCGGGAATCGCAGCGCAATTGACCGCTACCCACGGCTTACGAGCGCGCGTAGAGGATTTATGTATCGTACGCGCGATCACCTCCTTACCGGTTCCGGACTCGCCGTTAATGAGAACGGTGGCTGCGGTCGGAGCGACCTTTGAAATCGTCTCACAGACCTCGGTCATTGCGGGCGACGAAGCGATGAAATTCTCGAAACGATAGCGCAGCGGGTCGGAGATAGACACCGAAACTACCGTAGCGTTTGTACGGACCTTCTCCTGCGCGCGCTTAAGGCACGCAAGCATATCATCGACTTTGAAAGGCTTGGTAAGATAATCGAAGATACCGCTCTTCATCGCCTCGATGGCGGTCTCAACGCTCGCGTAGGCGGTAAGCAGGATTACGGGGATCTCCGGATTATACGCCTTAATTTCCTCGAACAGCTGCATACCGTCCATTGGCGACATTCGAAGATCGGTAATGACGATCTCAATCCCGCCCTTCTTGACGATTTCCAACGCCGATGGACCGTCTTTAGCGGTTTCGACATCGAATGAATTGGCCTTAAGCAGACTCTTCATCAAGAGGAGGATACGGGGCTCGTCGTCAACTATGAGTAGTTTCGTCATAATTTAAATTCGTTTCATATTATATCATATCCTGCGACTTGTGTGTTTAACGTTTTTACACTGGCACGATTTATGCTATAATGTTCGTTATGGTCATACAAGTCACAAAAACGAAATCGATCACCATTGGCGGCGCCAAGGGAAAGCACCGCCGATCGACCGATGTGGTCGGCATAGACATGTACGGCGGAGACGAACGCGGATTCCCTGCTGTACGGTTGGCTTACAAAAAGGGATCTGTCAAAGTGGTGGCGTCTGGTTTCATCCCAAGTCCAGGCGCGGATCTGCCGGACTCATGGGAAAGCGCTGTCAGGAATCCGACCTGGCTGATCCCGTCCCAATTCCAGGCGCCGCACGCGGCGTTCTCCGTATCCTCTTCTGAGTTGTTCCTCACGCAGACCACGCTGGAAACGGCGAAGAAAGACATCCTGAGCGGAGCGCACCAGGCAGAAGAGCCTGGCACTGCCGTCAAGGCGCGTCGCTTCGGCATCAAGCGAGAGGCGAAAAAGCCGGAGCCCAAGAAGAAAGACGACAAGCCAGCAGAGTCCGGAATCGACATTTCGACGCTCGAACCAGGAGTACCGATCTCCAACGGCGGCACGCGCTTCGTGATGTGTCCGTTATCCGGCGCCGACGATTTCGTAATTGAGGCCGGCATGCCGGAGTACCAGGTGCTGTGGCTTTCGAGGCTGCTACCCGAAGGCAGGCGTCCCACCGTCGCCTCGATCCAACCTCGACTCGCGGCGTTCACCGCCAGCATTCTCCGCGACCCTGAATTCCTCAAGGCCGGAGGCACCGGCATGGCGATCTTCATTGACGAAGACAATGTCATCCTCGCCGGTTTCAGAAACGGCGATCTCGTCATGTGGCGTAAATGCCGCGGCATCGAAGGAGCGAGATCTATCCGTGCCCAGCTCGCCAAGGGTTTGGGCATCAGCGAAGACATGCTGGACGGGATTCTGAACGACAATATCATTGATCCGCGCCCTGTGCTTGAAAGCATCCTCATGCCCTTCTTCGACGAGTTGATCGTCTCACGAGACTATCTCGCGGGAAAACTGGGTATAGCGCTCAACACCGCCTTCATCTCGGGGCTCGACTCTGGAATCAACTACTGGAACGGGATTGCCGAAGACCACGCGCAACTGGAATTTATTGAATGCAAGTCATTCGCCGGCATTGAAGGTCATCTTCCCGAAGCGAAGGACGCAAAGGTCTTCACCTGCGCGCTCGGAGCGGCGCTGGCACTAATGGCGGAGGACGACGAATGAGTGCCAAGGCCATACACGTGAATCTGCTGCGGCGCAGCGAGATCGTCAGCTCTTCCCCGATTCGCATTCGAGTGATGCTGCCGGTTGCGGCAATGCTAGCGACCGCAGCGATGATACTCTGGTGGATCATCATCTATGGCGCGATTCTGCTCAACACCTCGTCCATAAAGACGCTGGAAGACGATATAGCCGCGAAAAAGGCGAGCCATCAGCGAATCATCGACCAGATGAATGACGCGAACGAGCTTGAGACCGAGCTTGAGCAGCTTGATTACTATCGCGCGGGGCGGCACGAATGGGGCAAGACCTTCGCGCACCTAGCGGAAGTCATTCCGCTAAAGATCCAGCTCACGCGCATCTTCATTCCGGCTCCGCCGCCGCAGATGTTGGAACGGCCAAAAGGCTCAAAACTGCCGCCACTGTGGGGTCCTGAAGCCAACACCGAGGGAGTCTCGCTGACAATTGCGGGGAGAACCACCAAGGAGACGCCAGTAATCTCCCTGATGGAGTCACTGGAGTCCGACACGTTCACCAACTCCCTCGTAATCTGCCACGATCCCAAGGAGTCGATTCAGAGTCCGCGGGTGAAGTCGTTCCGCCAAGACGCCGCGTCCAGCGCCAACGAATACATCGGCAAGCAGCGGCTGCTGTCCTTTGAAATCGAGTACACCGCCAAGGAAAGGAGGTTTGCGCGATGAATCTTCAGAACATGGCTCCCAACGCCAAGCGTTCGATGCTGATCTCCATCGGATTCGGCCTGCTTTCCATCTGCATTTACATCGCCGCGGTCGAGCCGTCGATCACCCAACGCGACCAGACGGCAGCACAGCTCTCCGACCTTAGGACTCAACACGAGATAATGATGCGGAACCTTTCCACGTCTGACAAGATCAAGGAGCGGATTGGAGCGTGCGAAGCCCGTCTCGCTCCCTACCGTGAGGCGATGCTCGAACCTTTGCTAGAATCGCTAGCGATGCGCGCGAAATCGCTGATCGATCCTCTGGCACTCGGTGCGGGCCTCGGCGAAACCGAATATCTCGAGCTTCCGCCATACGCCCTACCGCTGCCCAAACGGCTACCTCTGCAGCTTCACGCTCGGCAGCCGATCAAAATCAGCTGCCGCGGCTCCTACCAGGGCGCCATCTCGTTCTTGATGCGCGTAGAAAAGGAATTTCCCCTTGTCTCGCTGCAATCCATTGAAATCACCGCGCTCAAGGATCCGAACGTGCAGAAGATCGAAATGATACTCGAATGGCCCGTGAAAGGCAAGGTCACCAGAATCACCCCGCCGGCGAAAGGAGTGCGGAAATGAATCTGATCCTCCCATTGTTCATCGCGGCGACGATTCCGCTCCGTAACCCCTTCTGGCCGATCGGCTACATCGGTGAGCGAGAAGCAATCAGCGACAAACCGAAGATCGAGGTCAAGACCACAGCCGAATCCGCAAATGAAGAAGACACCAAAACCGCGGTCAACGCCGAATCCATCGCCGCCGCCGAAGAGGCTGATGATAATCAATACGGCAACCGGCTGTGGATACAGGCGCGCAAGGCTCTTAAAATCGGCGGAACGATGCGCACCAAGGACAAGGAAGGTTCTCACCAATCGGTGATGATCAATGGCAAGATCTACGCCGACGGAGATCTCATCTCAATGAATCTAGACGGGAAGCGCTACACCTGGAAAGTCAAGAACCTTACTGAAGGCGGAACCCTCAAGCTTCAAAGAATCAAATGCCGTGACCTCGAGGAAGCGGACGACAACGAAGGAGAATAATTCATGAAGAAAATCATTACCATCCTCGCCACGGCGGGAACAATCAGCCTCTGCGCCCAGCAGTCGGTGCTTGACGATATCTCCGCGCAAACCGCGGAAACCAACGCTACAGAGTCGGCCGTAGCGCCAGTAGAAGCCAACAGTGAAGAGACTGTCGCGGCGCCGGTAGAAGCCAACGGCGAGGAGACTGTCGCGGCGCTGGAGAAGAAGCCGAACGAGATCCGAGAGGAAGGCATGGACGAGATCGACCTTGAGGATATCGACGATTCCGCCGAGGCCGCCAAGAAGCCGACAATCAAGTCCAACCGCAAGGACATACAATTCGTCGACATCTCCTGCGACGAGGCGACCCTCGCCGACATCCTCCGTCAGTTCCGCAAGACTACGAGCGCAAACATCATTTCCGACGACTCCACCAACCTTCAGCAGCGCGTCTCTGTGAACCTCGTGCATGTCCACTGGCTCAAGGGACTTGAAGCGATCCTCAACATGAAGAGCTTCCGTCTTGAGGATCGTGAGGGCATCTACCGCGTCGTCGAAGACAGACAGAAGATTCCGGTCTTCACCCGCACCTTCCAGCTCAATCACGCGTCCTGCAAGGAACTCGCAGACCTTTTCAACAAGTCGTATGGGGTAAAGGACGCGAAAGGCAAGGTCATCGAAATCGCAACCGCCTTCCCGGCAGCCAACACCGTCGTGATCACCGCGAACGAAAAGCAGCTCTCTGAATGTGAGGCGATCATCAAGGCCGTAGACAAAGCCGTTCCGCAGATCTACATCGAAGCGAGATTCATGGAGCTCTCCTCCGACGCCATGCATCAGCTTGGCCTCCAATGGGATTCGTTGCAGAAGGTCGGAGTATCCGCGACCGACGTCAAGCTGTCCTATAACGACAACAAGGGCGTGAACGTCAACAACGCCGGCGACTGGAGCAGCGAAGGCCACAAGAAAGTATTCTCTGGAACCCTTTCTGCGACCGACTTCGGAATCTTCCTCAGCGCATTCGAAAAGGCAAGCGGGAAACAGATATTCTCAAACCCCAAAGTCATCGTCTCCAACGGTAAGGATGCCATCATCGAGAAGACCATCAAATATCCGAACCTCACCATCACCTCTCAGCGCAACAACCAGTCCGCCACCACCTATACCGACTATACCGCCAAGCTCGAACAGATACAGGGCGACAAGGCCGACCCGAAGAACGACATCAAAGGCGGTCTGTTCGCCGGGTCCTGCTTCTTCGAGTGGGGCATCACCCTTTCGGTCCGTCCGCGCATCGCTCCTGACGGAATCATCTCAGTTACAATCACGCCGTCGATTTCCGACCTCAACAAGGACATCACCGAGGACGGATTCTACAGCGTCAACGGCGGAAGCTCGGCTCCTGACGACATCAAAGGTGCAGCCTACGGCAAATATCCGATTATCGAGGTCAAAAAGATCGAAACGGAATTCTCGATGATGGATGGTTCGACCGCGGTCATCGGAGGACTCACCCGCACTGAAGAAACCGATGTCGACTCCGGCATCCCTCTCCTCCGCAAGATACCCTGGATCGGACAGTGGCTGTTCGGATGGAAGAGCCGGCAGAAAGTGCAGAAGGAGATCATCATCTGCGTTACCTTAGGCATCGCCAATCCCACGAAACTCGACAAGGATATCGGCCTGCCCACTAACGCGGTCTACGGACGTGAATACATCTCTGGTGTCCGCAAGGAACCGGGGTTCCGCGGTGACGCCGACACGTCGCTTCGCATCAATACCACGCCGATTCACGAGCGCCAGGTAAGCTCCGGCGAAGTAATCATCCGACCTTCGGAAGACTGATCACCGCACCCGGCGCTTTGAGGCGCCGGGAATACCGAGTTTGACGTCGCGATATTTCGCGACTGCGCGGCGGGAAAGATAAAAACCCGCCGCGTTCATTTTCTCTGCGAGTTTTTCATCCGCCAGTGGAGCCGTCTTATCCTCTTCGTCAATCAGCCGCTTAAGCAGCTCCAGTGCCGCTGTCTGCGAAATCACCACGCCGGAAGCCGTCTTCACCGCGGACACGAAGAAGCGCCGCAGCTCGATCGTTCCGAACGGAGTGTCCGCATATTTGTTGCGCACCGTACGGGAAACCGTTGGAGCGGCAACACCGACCTTGGCGGCGACCTCAGTCTCGGTCAGCGGATTAAGCGCCTTAAGGCCCCCGGTGAAGAACTGCTGCTGACGGTCGAAGATCGTCTGCGCTATCGCCTCGATCGTCTCTTGGCGCTTCTCGATCATCTCACGGAAGGATCTTGCGCTGTCAATCCGTCCGCGGATGTATCGTTTCGTCTCCTCGGACTGATTTGGGTCCGCAAGCATTGCCATGAATTTCTTTGAAATCCTAATCTCCGGCAACGACCGCTTGTCAGTGATCGCGCACCAATGTCCGTCCGCATCCTTGTAAGCATGCACCTCTGGATGAATATATTCTGGACTGTCGCTCTCGCTCCGGTAGGCACTGCCGGGATGCGGGTCAAGAGTACGCAACGCCTTAAGTGCCGGCGCGTAACGGACCAGATCGATCTTGCCGGACGGAATATCCTCAAGATGATTGATAAGGTAAGATACATCCTTACGAACCGCCGCATCAACGAGATCCAGCTGAGCCAGTAGACACTCCTTCGCCGTCCGCGCGCCGCAACCGAGTGGATCAAACTCCATCACCGCCTTAAGCAATGCGACAAGTTCCTGCTCAGAACGTTCATACGCCATACTGACATCAGCCAACGAGCCGGCATAAAATCCATTGGCATTGATATCGCAGATGAGCGTCTCGACCAGTCCCCAGTCCGCTCGCGGTATATCTGACAGCGGCAGTTGCGCAAGCAGATGATCCTGTAGCGACTCTTCCTTAACCTGCCGGTCGAACATCGCCTGTCTACGCTCCACCGCCTCCTCGTCATATCGACGCACCTGCGGTTCGAAATCATCTTCAGGAAAATCCCGCTCGCCATCGCCCTCCAATCCGCTACGCTGCGCCTCGATGTCAGACATGGGTGTCTCTAGCGGATGATCGGTATCTTCAATCGCAGGATTAGACTCGATCTCCTTCTGAACTTCCGTCCGCAACTCGGGCAACGACATCTGCAGCAATCGCAGACCCTGCAACTGCTGCTGTCCCAGCACCTGCGTCTGCTTCTGGGCAGTCGACAATACAAGGCCGTTATCCATTCAACAGCTCCTTCAGTCGGGCCTCGTCAATGACCTCGGTGCCGAGTTTCTTCGCCTTCTCCGTCTTCGTCGCGCCGGTATTCTCACCTGCGACGAGATACCGAGTCTTCTTCGTCACCGAACTCTGGACGATACCGCCAGCAGCCTCAATCAGCTTCGCATACTCCTCACGCGGACGCGACAAAGTTCCGGTCAGCACGCAACCAACACCGGCCAAAGGTCCCTCGGACTTCACCTCACGTTTCGGCTCCGTAGGAACTATCCCGAGCTTCGCCAAGCGTTCCAGCCACGACTCGATCTGCAGTTTCACGTCTTCGGACGGCTCCAGTTCGCCGCTCGCAATCTTCTTTGCCGTAGTGACGCCGACGGAGGGAATACCCATCGCGAAGATCCAACGCGAAAGCGGCAATGTCCTAGACGCCGCGACCGCCTCGCGGAGATTATCGGCGTTTCTGCCGAACCTGCGTCCCGCCGCCTGCTTCTCCGCGAACGCGAACAGATCGTCCTCCCCATTCCCCGTTCCCCGTTCCCCATTCCCCGTTCCCTGCTCCTGGGAGACATCCAGGTCCCTGAGGTTATCGTAATCAAGCGTAAACAGATCAAGCGGATCTCTGACGACCCCCTTCTCAACAAGGACTTCCGCCAGCCTTCCACCGAGCGCCTTGAGATCAAGCGCATTACGACTCGCGAAATGCTCAAGCCGACGACAGAGTTGCGCGGGACACGAAGGATTGACACAGCGAATGGCGACTTCACCTTCTTCACGGCGCGTTTCGCCGCCACAAACCGGACAACGATCGGGCATCACGAAGATCTTTTCCGATCCGTCACGCTTCTCGACGATAACTGAATCAACCGCGGGAATAACGTCGCCAGCCTTCACCAGCCATACATGGTCTCCAACTCTCACGTCCTGACGCGCGATCTGATCGGCGTTATGCAGTGTCGCACGAGAAATCACGCTGCCGGCGAGTTCAGTAGGACGAAGCTCCGCCACGGGAGTGAGAATACCAGTACGACCGACCTGCACCGTAATGGACTCCACCACGGTCTCTGCACGCTCAGGAGCATATTTGAACGCGCGCGCCCAGCGCGGCCCATGAGCGGTCGCCCCCAGAAGCTCGTAAAACCGCCGCTCGTCAATCTTGATCACCGCGCCATCGATCTCAAAACGGAAGGTATGGCGCAGCCCCCCGAGTTCATTGATCGCCGTGAGCACCTCGTCGATATCGTGACAGAACCTCGACCACGGCGCGACCGGAAAACCCCACTTGGAGAAAGCCGAAATCATCTCGCTGTGCGAGGAAAAGCCCTCGCAGCCTACGCCACCTGCATTGTAAATGACGACATCGAGGGGCCGTTCGGCGGTGACCCTGGAATCAAGCTGCTTCAACGACCCCGCACAGGCGTTCCGGGGATTAGCGAACTCCTCCCTACCCTCGGACGCAAGCTTTTCGTTCAGCAGCACAAATCCGTCTCGGGTCATATATGCCTCGCCGCGGACCTCCAGTTCGGCTGGCGCGGACTCAGGGAGCGTCTTCGGAACCGACGCAATCGTCATCACATTCGCGGTAATATCATCGCCGATGGTTCCGTTTCCACGTGTAGCCGCACGCACAAGTCGGCGACCCGAATACCTGAGCGACAGCGAAATCCCATCTATCTTCGGTTCCACGAGATAGGTAAAACCGGAAATCGACTTGGTGACGAATTCATCGAAGGTTCTGAGCTCGTCAAAGGAATGCGTCTTATCAAGCGATTGCATCGGCGGATCGTGACGGACCTTGGCAAAACCCTCGGTGATGTCGCTCGCGACATTACGGACCGGCGAATCTGCGCTGGCGAACTGCGGAAAGTCGTCCTCAAGCGCAAGCAGCTCTTTCTCCCAAAGATCATAATCGCGATCGCCGACCGTGGGCTGGTGCAATTCGTAGTAATCGCGATTGGCCTTCTCAATCAAAGCCCGCAGTTCCGCGATCCTCGCACTGGCTTCTGATTCAGTCATTCGTTAGCACCCCTGTATCGAACCTTCTTGGGATTCGCGTTCTGTACTGCGGCGGAACCGCCGCGGGCAGTACGGTCGACGACCGCACTTTCGCCGTGCATATCGGTCACCAGTACCGAACGCCGATATCCGCGCATCGCAAGAAACGCCATGAAGGTGCGGACCGGCTTGAGATTGCGCTGCACAGCAGGAGTGATACCAATATGAATGACCGCATCCCTAGGGATCTGATACTCCTCGAGCAAGTCTGGCACGTCCTGGGGACGAACCGGTTTGCCGTTGAATCGGAGTTCGTTCTCGTCCAGGACAAGAATTGGGTGATTGACGCCGTACTGCACTTCGCGAACCGTAGTACAGCCAGAGACCAGGAACATGTAGAGAATCGTACCTACGACAATGGACAACAGAGAATTCTTCCTCCAGAGCTGAAGTCCGACGGTCAAGCCCCCCGCAAGATATGGCCATGCGGTCTTCCATTCGAGTCCGGAATAGGAATAGATGATGAGACCGGCGATGATCACTGGCGAAATGAAATCCCCGAACTTCAGCACCCAAGACGGAAGCTCACGGTCGCGACCGGAGAAGAGCAGAAATGGCAGCGCCCGAAGCGTGTAGTTCACCAAGAACCCCACGGTCACGATGCCGAGCATATACAGAATCTCTCTTTCCATCACCGCCTCCTCCTGCAGAAATTACGCAACTGATCGGTCAGGATGACGATGAACAGCGCCGCCATGGAAAACTCCATGCCGTTAGTGTATTTCCGAATCACCTCGGGATCGATGATATGACCAAGCACCATCACCATCAGCGCACCGACGGTGAGACCTCCAATCCAATAGGAATGGTTGAGTACCGAAAGCAACGTGCAGTAATACAAGTTCCTCGCCGGATCCTTCATCTTGCAGGCGTACTCGAGCGCATAGTTCTCGTCCGTCAGCATTAGCACCAGATACGCTTTGTGCAGCAGCGGAACCCTGCGCCAGCGCTCGAGCATCGAAAAGCCGTAGAAGGCGTATCGGAAGTTAACCGCCAAGGTCATCATCGCGAAGCCCCAGCATGACACATGCTTGGCGATTTCCGGCACCCCCGCGATGGACATCGTCCCTGTCACCCAGAGCGTGGACGTGAGAAACGCCCAGACTGGCGCGAGCACGAGCCCGGCCTTCGCGCCCAGCAGCACGCCAGCGACGAAGCCCATGGTCGAATACCCCATCAGCACCGGAACGGAATCAATGAAGGCGCGCTTCCTGATCGCACGCTTCTCGTAGAAAGGGATCTCCGGCTTCCAGTTCACCTCTACACCGTCCATTCGCGATTTCTGGTTCACAGTTACCGATTTTTCTCCGCGAGCAGTTTCGCCACTCGCTCGGCGTCTTCGGGTGTATCCACGCCGACCCCCTCGTCATCGGTTCGCACCACAGCGATTCGAGCACCCATGTAAAGAGCACGAAGTTGTTCAAGTTTCTCGGTCTTCTCAAGCTCGCACTGCGGTTCGGCGATGTAACGCTTGAGGAATCCGCCGCGGTACGCGTAGATCCCAAGATGACGGACATAGAGAGACGTCGGGCACGAGCCGGAAAGCCGCACAGTCGAGAAGTCCGGAATATGATCGCGATCACAGGGAAGCGGAGCGCGCGAAAAATACAGCGCCGAATCGTCCTTCGCAAGCACCACCTTCACCACCGTCTTCGCCTCGTAGTCCTTGAATGTCTTGATCGGCGTCACCGCTGTCGCCATCTCGTAAGATCCGGACTTCATCTTCGCGACGAGCGAATCGATCAGGGACGGATCAATCAACGGCTCGTCGCCCTGGATATTCACGAGGATGTCGTCATCTTCGAACTCACGTCCGAGGCGGTTTCTAAGCGCACACGCGATACGGTCGGTGCCAGACGGCAGTTCACTCGGAGTCATCACTGCAACGCCACCGTATTCACCCACCGCATCTACAATCCGCTTGTCATCGGTGGCGACCATCACCTCATCAAGCGACCTCGCCTTCTTAACCGCCTCGACAACCCACGCGACAAGCGGTTTGCCCGCGAGCATCGCGAGCGGCTTGCCAGGGAAACGGCTGGATCCGAAGCGACTGGGAATAATTCCGTAAATCATAATTGTTATCCTTTAGCTGTTAGATGTCTGCGACTGCTGGTCGGAAATGGTGTCGGCTATGGAACGATTCTCCTCAACAATCGCAACCTTGCGGAAGAACATCTGCCGGAGCAACGGCAAACGCCGTTCCTGACGTTCGAGCGACCACATGATGAAATCCCATTTTCGCTTGAAGTTATAAGACCTCGGCAATTTCGGATTGAACGCCTCGAACTGATCACGCATCACCGAAAGTTGCCAGGAGAGAGCGTTTGTGCGGAATTCGAAACCATCCATGAACTGCGCCGCGAGATCTGCCATTGAGACACCGTGCTGACGCTGATATGATTTGAGCGCATGCGCATAGTGGGCAAGGTAGAAATTGCCCATCCGCTTCAGATTCTCCTCGGTAAACTCAAGATCCCGCCAGCCGAAACTGCCGCGCAACGAACAGGTCCGCACGGTCTTCGGCACGACGCGCTGACGGACGATGTCGTACTCGAACTCATAGATCTCCTTGCCGACGCCGAAAAGCGGAGACTGGGTCTTCGGATCGAAACGCTTCATCGCCATGTTCTGCGCCGCGGCATCACCCATAAGGCGGGCGAGTGCAAGCACTACCGACCGCTCCTCTACAGATGCATCATCAGCGTTGCAGAAGTAATTCTCCGGAATCGACTCAATCGGCTCGCCTTCGCACCGATCGCGGATATAGAAGTCGACCGCACGGCGCCCCTTAAGCACCCGACGGCGAAGCAGGATATAGTTAGGAGCCAGTGAAATTCCGAGCGACCGCATCGCCCCGATACGGGAAAGGAGATAACTGCCGTATTCCTTCTTGGCCGAGGAAAGCCGCTTCTCGATCAATGAATTCTCCAAGGGTCTGCGGTTGGTACGATAGACGATCTCCCGGGTCTTGCTTCGGCCTACCGGCGTCGTGTCGTCCTCACGGATCTCATAGACGTTCGCGTATACGACGATCTCGTCCTTGGACATAAGCCCACGCAGATTCGACAGAAGAATTTCACTACGCTCATCGACACCTGGATGATAAACTGGACGGCCGAGTATGTAAGTCGCGCCAGGAAGCGCAGTGCGCCGATCGTCGAATGCTGGCGTGGACCCCTCGCCCATCACCGAATAGATCTCGCCAGTGATGTGCATGTAAAGCTTCTCGATAAACGCTTTCGAAGATTCGTCCGCCAACTCCGCCTGTGACAACAACGACTCGTACAACCCGATGATTTCACGAACCCGACGCAGAATGCCATCCTGATCCGCCTTGTGCAGGACAATCGCCTCCATCAGCTTCTCGATCTCGGGAATCACGCGCTCGATGCCGACACCGCGCCGGAGCCCGAACAGCTCGATTTCATGATGCCCGCGATACTTCGGCATTCGCGCAAAAGAATAACGCTGACCCTCGTAAACAGAGACAAGCTCCTTCACGCACTTCTGGAATTCTTCCGGATTAGTCTCCGCCAATTCACCGATGCGCTTGAATTCGCCGAAGGTGAGGAAATGGACACCACGCGAAGAATGGTAATAATTGGCCTTCGTGGCGATGCGACGTCTGGAGGCGGAAAGCGCAACCTTCATTTCCGCCTCGGTCCACGCAAGCGGCTTGACACGCCATTCCTGCCCAAGTTCACGATAATGCTGAAGCGTCACCTCGTTACGATCGCCCATGACGATATCGTTGAGCGCGAATCCGCACGAGCCAAGCAGCCATTCGTCCGCAGCATACAGCTTCTTGGACGGAACATCACGCTGCGACGTCTCGATCGTCGAGCCGACAATGTTCGCACAGAGGATCGAACCCATCAGCACTTCACCGCGCTTCGCCGAAGGCAGAGAAGACAGTTTCCAGAACCGCCCGTCCAACAGCGGAAACGCCGCGACGGAATGATTGCCAGTGGTAATCGTCAGCACCCACCCTTTAGCCCTGCGCTTCAGTTCGTGCTTAGGCACGATCAATACGCTCGGTCGCTCGTCGAGATGACCTCGAATCCCATCTTCGAAGACGAACGTATCGTCACCGATATCCCAGGCCGAGAACAGCCGCTCCCGCCCCATCGCAACGGTCTTCACCTCGGTCGGACGCTTCACACCCGATTTCCGGACTCTCGCGAGGAACTGACGAATGGAGTTCATGAAGAAATCTATCCTTAACCCTTCAACGCGAATTCTTCATTTCTCTTCCAAGCAAATCTTCAGCAAGCGCTCCAACGGCATCAAGCCCAGCCTCGTCAGCGGCAACCAGCAGATTACGCAAGGCCGGAACGACATGCCGCTTAAACTGTGGCTGCCCAACCGACGCCAAACGCCCGTACGCGCCGAGACACTGACAAAGTCGCTGAACTGCCGCAAACGGAACGACCTTCACGAACTCCTCTCGCTTCGCGGTCTTTGCATAAAGCGCAATCAGCGCGGCACGATCCTTCTCCGAGAAATCGACATAGGGATCGTAGACAAGCGATGCAAGATCGTATGCCGCGGGACCCAGACGCATCCCCTGAAAATCGATGAAGCAGAGCTCACCGTTCTTCCAGAGGACGTTCGTGGACTGAAAATCCCTATGAACGAGAGCCTTTGGCTCAGCCTCAAGCATCTCAGCTACACCCTCGAGTTCCTTGCGGACCGCATCCGGCATCTCCATCCCGAAATACGCCTTGAGGCAATACTTCTCGAACAGCATCCGCTCCCACTCCCACGTCTCGTCATCAAATGGCGGCAACAGATCCGGAAGACACTTCTCCGATCCGAGTGAATTGAACTTCACCAGCGTCTCGACCACCTTCGCATAATCGACGAGCGACATCTTCTTCTCAACGCCGGCGAACTCCATCGCCAGAGTCTTGATTTCCGGACGGTCGAAGAGGATCTCCGGCACCGGAATCCCGTGGGCCTTGAGCCAACGCGAGTGCCCCGCATACTTGCCGTTCTCATCACGGTTGCCGTCATCATACATGACAATGATCTTCCCGCCCTCGCGGAAGAACACACGCTCGGAACCTCGGGCCCCGAGGAACTCAATAGCAGCCGCGGAATCTTGCGCAGACACAGCGCCCTGGCCGCCGGAGAGAGAAACAAGAACCTCCCTGACCTGGGGAATCGCATCAAAGGCGTTGTCCGCGCCGTCACGGTTGAGGTCGATGTAGCTCATGATCGTACCAGCATCAGCCCAGTTCATCGAAGATGGAGCCAACGCCCTCACGAACTTCCCGTCCGCCATCGCCCGCTCGTACGCGGTGATGATCGAAGAGAATCCTTCTGGTTCTACATAATCTAGGATCTCGGGCTTGAGAAGCGAGATGCCGGCGTAGGTGAAAGTACCCGGATAACCACGATCATCACTCTTCCAGTTAGTGACAAATCCGCTTTCGGGCTCAACCTCGATAGTGCGCGGCCCCTGTTCGGTGACGATCGCCTCGGCGATGACGTCTTTACGCTCGGCAAAATCGTCGAAGCGGAATTGGAAACCGTCAATACCGTCCACCACGATATCTCCATTCACCAACAGAAATGGCTCGTTACCGATCCACTCGCGAAGAGGATTCAAAGCGCCGCCGTTACCGAGGATCTCCGGCTCGTAACTGACCTTGACCCGAACCTTCTCTCCACGCTCCTGGAACCTCTTGCGCAATTTGTCGGACCAAGAACGGATCTGCTCGTGAAGATGATGAGAATTGAATGCAAAATCATCAACACCCCATCCGCGAAGCAGATCCACCATGCGATCAAGCATCGTCACGCCCCAGACCGGCATCAGCGGTTTGGGCGTAGCGCAAGTGAACGGCCGCAGCCGCGTCCCGTGCCCCGCCGCTAAAACAATCGCCTTCATTCCTTATTCCCAATTCCCCATTACCGGTACACGCTGCGCTGACGCTGAGCGTGAACCTTCGGCTCCTCAAGGAAAAGCGAATACCACTGATCACCAATCTGCGAGTTGGAGAAATGCGTGACACGGTTGTTCATGAGATTGACGTGATTCGCTTTCAAAACTGCGTTGTCACTCTTCTTAAGCGCCTCGGTCAGCGCCTTGAACGCGCGATCGATCTCATTGCGCTGAACGAGAATCCAACTCCAGGTCGCAGCCAACAGCACATTACCATTGTAGCGCAACCGACGAACACCCTTCTTGTAGACCTTCTCAATCTCATCACTCGAAGCATTGAGCATATACATGCGAGACATCTTGATCGCAACCATTGTCGGATCGACAAGTAGCGCCTTGGGCATAAGTTTGTCGACCACCTTGAACTCCTTAATCATCCAGTTAAGCTGCAATTTAGCCGTAGCCATCTGACGCTCGATCATCGGCACCCACCACTTATACTTGGCAAGCACGTCAACCTCCTTGAGCGCCTCCTTGACAAAGATCTTGGTATCCTCGAAGATCTCCTTCTGAGCTGCCTGGATCGAACCCGGCGGACGCATCTGCCAGCGCTGCATCTTAGCCTGCAGACGCTTCTGCCCCGCAGCCAAGATGTTCTGCACGCCTTCCATATCGCGTTTAACGCGTTTCTGAATCAGAAATCCGAAGACGCCCTGAAACACGCCAAAACTCAAAACAGCGGCGAAGACACATCCGCCGACACCCCAATCGAGGCCATAAAATGCCCCGCAATACCCACCGCCAGCGGCGGCAATCGCAAGAATAATCGTAATCATGCCAATATTATATCATAATACGGCATGACGGGATGACGAAATCTCACAGACCGATTCGCCTGACCGCCGCCAGCAGCCTGTCCTTCGCATCCGACGCCGCCGGCCACCCGTCGTAGCCGTTGTCGTCACCGCCCTTCTCGTAGACCACCCTCCCGCCGATGACCGTCTTCACGACGTCACTTGCGTGCATGGAATTGACTACGAGACTGGGGATATCGAGCATGGGCGTTAGGTGGATGCGGTCGAGATCGACGACGCAGAAGTCCGCATGCTTGCCCACGGCGATCTCGCCCGTGTCTTCCATTCCCAGCGCCTTGGCTCCGTTCCTGGTAGCCATGTCGATCACATCCCACGCCGGCAGCACCGTCGGATCTTTCGCCAGTCCCTTGTGGATCAACGAGGCGAGATGCATCTCCTCGAACATGTCGAGATTGTCATTCGACGCGCAGCCGTCCGTGCCGAGCGCCACGTTGACGCCGAGCTCCATCGCCCGAACGACCCGCGCGAAACCGCTGCCGAGCTTCATGTTGCTCGTCGGATTGTGAACGAGCGAAACGCCCTTCTCCGCCATGATCCGGAAATCGTCGTCCGTACACCACACGCAATGCGCGGCGTAGCCGCCGTGATCAAGGAGGCCGGTCGAGGCGAGATATGCGATCGGAGTCTTCCCGTGTCTTTCGATGCACTCGCAGTGCTCCTTCTCCGTTTCCGAGACATGCACGTGCAGGGGACGCTTCAGCTCCCTGTTGGCTTCGGCCAGTCCGCGGCAGAACGCCTCGTCCGTCAGATACTCGGAGTGAATGCAGATGTCTTCGTGCACATCCCCCTTGACCTCGCGGTCAATCCATTCGTTCCAGCTCCGGCAGGAGCCGATGCAGTCCTCCAGTCGTCCCGGAACGAAGTTAAGTCCGACGCGGCAGATGCGGCCTTTCATCCCCGCCTCCAGCAACGCCACGCCCGTCTCTCCGGGGAAGTCATACATGTCAGCGACGCAGGTCGTGCCGCCAGCGAGCATCTCCATGATACCCCAGACGGCACCAGCGCGGACGTCTTCCGGTGTCATCTTCGCCTCGACCGGGAAGATCGCCTCCTCCAGCCAGCGCTGCAAGGGCAGTCCGCCGCCCAGTCCCCGCACCAGCGTCATCGCCGTGTGACCGTGACAGTTGATCAGTCCGGGAAGGACGAGCAGGTTGGAGGACGAAGTTGAAGGTTGAGGTTGAGAATGGATTGCGGTAATCCTTCCGCCTTCAAACTCAATGCTGCCGAAGCCAACCTTGTGACCCGGCAGCACCATGTGGACGTTCTCGAACTTCATTTCGCTCAGACGAGTCCGCGCTTGATGAGGTGTTCGGCGATCTCAACCGCGTTGAGCGCGGCGCCGCGCAGGAGCTGGTCGCCCGAAACGAACATCTCGAGCCCCTTCTTGTCGTCGCGGCTGATGTCCTGACGGATACGTCCCGCGAGCACGTCGTACTTCGCGGTCGCGTCGAGAGGCATCGGATAACCACCGTTCAGCGGATCGTCCACGACCTTGACGCCCTCGCACTTCGCGAGCACCTCGCGAGCCATCTCCGGCGTCACGTCCTGCTCGAACTCGAGGTTGAGCGACTCGGAGTGGGCGCGGGCGATCGGCACGCGCACGCAGGTGCAGGAGAGCTTGAGCTCGGGATGATGGAGCATCTTGCGCGCCTCGTTGCGCATCTTGAGCTCCTCAAGCGTATACCAGTTCTCCTGATCGAACTTGTCGATGTGCGGGATCAGGTTGTACATCAGCTGATGCTGGAACGCCTTGACGGTCAGCGGTTCGCCCTTCGCATAGGCGTGAATCTGATCCTCTAGCTCGTTGAGACCGGGGGCGCCGGCGCCGGAGGCGGCCTGATAGGTCGAGGCGACGAGGCGCTTCAATCCGAACGCCTTGTGCAGCGGTGCGACCGCCTCGAGCATGATCGCGGTCGTGCAGTTAGGATTCGCGATCACGCCCTTATTCCAGTCGAGATCTTCGGGATTGACCTGCGGGACAACCAACGGCACCTCGGGATTCTGGCGGAACGCGCGGGAATTGTCGATCATCTTCGCACCGGCCGCGACCACCGCGTCCTTGAGTTCGATCGCAACATCTGTCTTGCCCGCAAAGAGGACGATGTCGAGTCCTTGGAAGGAATCCTTGTCGGCCTTGAGCACGTGATACGTTTCGCCGAGGATCTCCTCATCGCGTTCACGCGAAGCGAACACCTGCACCGGACCCGCAAGCGGAAAATTCCGCTCTTTGAGGACCTTGATCATTTCCGTTCCGACGGCGCCGACGCCGACCAAACCGACCTTGTACTGTTTCATTCGTTTACTCCTTTGAAATCTCGCGGTTCGCGATTCGTTGTTCGTCACTTCTCTTTGATCGTTCCTTTAAGCACGGCGATGAAGGCGCTCTGAGGGACATTCACATGGCCGAACTCCTTCATCCGCGCCTTACCGCGCTTCTGCTTCTCGAGAACCTTCATTTTACGCGTCACGTCACCGCCGTAGAGCTTCGCCAAGACGTCCTTGCGGAACGGCTTTATGTCCTCTCGTGCAATAATCTCCTTGCCGATCGCCGCCTGCACCGGAATCTTGAACTGATGCGGAGGAATCGTCTCGGAGAGCGCCTTGCACATCTGCTGTCCGCGCGCGCGCGCCTTCTCGCGGTGAACCATCGTCGCGAACGCGTCAACCGTCTCGCCGTTAAGCAGGATGTCCATCTTCACAATGTCGCTCACCTGGTATCCGTTCGGTTCGTAGTCCATCGAGGCGTACCCGTGCGAAACCGATTTGAGCGTGTCGTGGAAGTCGATCAGAATCTCGTTGAGCGGCAGCATGCAGTGCAACATCACGCGCTTCGCGTCGATCGTCTCGGTGCCCTCCACCAGCCCACGGCGGTCCATGACGATGCGCATCACGTCGCCGATCGACTCAGAAGGCGTGATGATACGCGCCTTGAGGATCGGCTCCGAGATCGTGTCGAGGGCGGACGGATCGGGCATCTGGAGCGGATTGTCGAGATCCTTCTCCTCACCGTTCTTGAGCTTGAGCTTGTAGACGACGCCTGGCGAGGTCGAGATAATGTCGAGACCGAACTCGCGGCGGAGACGCTCCTGGACGATCTCCATATGGAGGAGCCCGAGGAAGCCGCAACGGAACCCGAAGCCGAGCGCAAGCGAGGACTCATGATGGAATGTGAATGCGGCGTCGTTGAGATGCAGCTTCTCTAGTCCGGCGGAGACCTTTGGAAATTCGTCCGTCGACATCGGATAAATGCCGCAGAAGACCGTCGGTCTGATATCCTGGAAGCCGGGTAGCGGCTCGGTAGCGCCGAGCCTGGAGGTCGTCACGGTATCGCCGATCTTGATCTCGCTTGGATCCTTGACCGTGCCGACGATATAGCCGACCTCGCCAGCGGAAAGGAACGTGACGGGCTTCTTCGTCGGCGAGAAGATGCCGACCTCATGAACCGTCGTGGAAACGCCGGACCCCATGAACTTCACGTTCGTGCCGGCCGAAAGCGCGCCATCGATGACGCGCACATAGGTGATCACGCCGCGGAACTCGTCGAAGACCGAATCGAAGACGAGCGCACGGAGCGGCGCGTCGGTGCCCTTCGTCTCCGGCGGCGGGATGCGGTTGACGATCGCCTCGAGGACGTCGGGACACCCTACGCCGGTCTTGGCGGAGACGAGCAGCGGCTCGTCCATCGGAATCGCCAGGATATCCTCAATTTCGCGCGAGACCTCCTTGACGTCCGCCCCCGGCAGATCAACCTTATTGAGCACCGGCACGATCTCGAGCTTCGCATCCTGCGCGAAATAGGTGTTGGCGACGGTCTGCGCCTCCACACCCTGCGCGGCATCCACCACCAGTATCGCACCTTCACAAGCACCCATCGAACGACTCACCTCGTAGGCAAAGTCAACGTGGCCGGGAGTGTCGAGAAGATTGAAAAGATAGGTTTTACCGTCTTTAGCCTCATAATGCATCGAAACGGGATGACTCTTGATCGTAATGCCGCGTTCACGCTCCAGATCCATGGCATCCAGGGTCTGTTCCTTAAGCTCGCGCTGAGAAATCGCATGGGTAAGCTCGAGAATACGATCACTCAACGTGGTCTTACCATGGTCCACGTGCGCGATAATGCAGAAGTTACGAATGTGATCTAGGGTCATTTAGCGGCATATTATATCAAAAATCCGCCGCTATCGCAGGATGGCAAGAGCCTGACGGAGCTGCTCGTCGGCAACGGACGAATTGGGCTCAAGTACTAAATGTTCACATTTCTCCATCATCGGCTTAAACAACTCGAAATTAATGTCGCCATCTCCGGGTGCCAGATGATCGTCACCACCCTTCGAATCATTAAGATGCATCCCGACAGGCACATACTCATCATTCGGACTTTCCCACCGCAATCCCTCATTCCTAACACCGACTTCCTCATTCATCCTCGCGTACCAGTGCCCCGTATCGAACCAGGGGCGCACCCAGTCGCCAGTTACTTCACCGACTTCGGAAAGATTCGGGAACCCTTCAGGATAGGGAAGATTCTCGAGCCCGAGCTTAACATGATACTTCTCAAGTTCCGGCACCAACGTTTCGAGTTCCTGCTTCAGGATGTCGATCATCATCCTGCCGCGCTTGACACGATTCTTTTCTAGCGGACCCTTCGCGATGCGAATCGGCAACAACCGAGTAAACAGAGACTCTCTACAAACACGTCCGGCATGCAGAACCAAAGCCGTCGCCCCCATTTCGGCGGCGAAGGCGATGTTGCGGCGGATCATGATCTGCGCCATCTTGCGCATCTCCTCATCGAACGACGCGAGCTGATAGAGCTCTGGATAGCCGTTTGGTGCGGAGATCGGAACGGGGCAGAACGCGTGAACGCTACAAACCGGAATCCTGTCCAGGCGTGCCTTGAATCCGGCAACCTGCCGGACCGTCGTGTGGAACCCGAGCTCGAGTCCGTCAAACCCCAACTCCATCGCCTTGTCAGCAATCTCCTCTCCGAACTCAAAACGACGGTTGCACCAGTTCGTGGAAAGCGAGAACTTCATCTTGATAACACCTCGCATCCGTCTTCGGTAATGAGGATCAGGTCTTCAATGCGAACACCAAGATTGCCCTCAAGATAGATTCCTGGCTCGATCGTCACTAGCATCCCTGGTTTCAGGATCCAGTCGGACTTCGTCGACACATTAGGCGCCTCGTGGATTTCGAGTCCGACACCGTGCCCGAGCGAATGCCCGAAACACTTTCCGAATCCGCCCCTCCGGATCACATCTCGCGCCACCTTGTCGAGCGCCTTCCCGCTGATTCCGGGACGCGCCGCAGCAATGGCGGCATCATGTGCCTCCTTCACCAGGTTGTACACGCGACGATACGCGGAGCTCATCCGCTTCGGCAGGACGTTCCGCGTCAAATCACTACAGTAGCCGCCGAGTTTCACGCCCATGTCAATCAGCACCGGTTCACGTCCGTTCCACACGGTACCATCAGGCACATGATGACATTCCGCGGCATTCTTACCGACGCAAACAATCGTCTCGAACGCCTCGCCTTCGCCACGCTCGACCATCATCATCTTGATGATTGCAGCCATCCGCTGCTCAGTCATGCCAGGACGGAAACTCTTCACCGCGTCTTCGTAAATATCGCAATCAAGTCGCTCCGCCGCCCGTAGCTTCTCAATTTCCTCCGCCGTCTTCACCGCCCTAATCTCCAGCAGATCATTCGCAATGTCAATGAACATCGCCTTCGGCGCAAACTTCTCAAACCGCAGGTAACGCGAATGCGGTATGAAGCCTTCATAACCGATACGTTTGCCGGAAAAAGCGAATCGCCTGATATCGACGACCTTGAGTCCGCGGCACTTCCGCCGCGCTTCGGGAGCGTAACGGAAATCCGTGAATAATGAAAAATTATAACTACAGGACGAAGAACTGCGGCGGTCGGTTTTTTTGGCAACGACCAGAATTCCGTTATCACACGAAAAGCCAACGAGCGCCTGAAGGTTCGCCTCGCCGCACACGACGAGCGAATCCAGTTTCCGCTTCTTCATCAGGTTTTCAACACCACAACTGTTCACTGGTCGCGACTCCCCGTTCACTGCTCACTGATCACTTTACAACAGTCATCTGCGGCATCTGACAATGCTCCTTCACCTTCATCGTTTCGACAACGACAGTACCGAACTGGAGGCCGACCTCGACATCGCCGTTACCCTCGGACCTGCCGGACCGCGTCGTATTCTGAGCGCGAAGGCTTCTGGCCATGAACACAGCGAATCCACAAAGCGTAGAGACGACAATCACCAGCGTCAACATGCCTACCGCCAGCTCGACCATCGCCTGTCCGGAGCGAGCATATCCTTTAATGAGCATGCGCGGTTCCTCCGTAGTCATTATTGGGACCCGGCCGCGGACGCACACAGTCGTCGGAATGATACTGTAGCCAACGACGCCCCTTATCTCGAAACGACTCGTTTTCCCACAATTCCAACTGCAGACAGTACCAGCAATGCGAGAATGAAGGTCCGTTAACGAAATACCCTGGCAAATGGTCACGCACATGAATCATCCAGTCATAGTCCGCAGTGTGCAAATCCCGGCCGCCGACGGCATCGACCGGCACGAGACGAACATCGGTGAAGGCGGGAGTGACGATACGCTTGAGACAAGTGACGACATCCGTCTCCCCCTCGAGATTTTCAAGCGAACCGAATGGTTTCGCCGCGGCGGTCCAGGCGTAATCGCCGCGGATCACGCGACACAACGCCGCGCATCCGTAGACATCGTACTCTGGTTTGACATCACCGACGATCGGAAAACCATGCTCAACGCTGAATCCAGACTCCGTCCAAGATCCCCAGCGATAGTCGTAAAACGCCAACTTGACCGTACCGTTAGTCAGCATCCAGGACTGCGCGATATCTGCCGCAGTACACTCGGTCAGCCGCATGATGATATTGGTCCACTCTTCGTCCAGCACCATCGGCAACGCCTTGACGTCAAGATGCAAGGAATAGACTTCGGAATTATCGCGCTTACGGTCTGGAGTATAGACAGGACGCGGCATGTTGTGAGAATCGCGATCGAAAAGCCACTCGCCGTTCCACTTGAACCAGCACCACATCCGCCCCGCGATCGCATTGTAAAACTCCTGATCGAGCAACGGAAAACACGTATAGGCGGACGCAAACTCAGCGTTCTCGGGACCAGCGATCACCTCGCCTCCGATCGCCAACTCTAGCCGCTGCGCATACTCTTCCCACGCGCCCTGCCATGGTTGCGGAAAGAGCTCAGGATCCGCGGCAAAAACGCCGCGGACATCGAAGACGTGCTGCTGGAGGATCTTTTGCATCTTGGAGGATTCGAACACCTCGGCATGATCACCACCTCCGGATTCGCATCCTGCAAGCGCGTTCTTCGCCGCCATGCTACCGATTCGAATGCCTTCCAACGGTTCAAGGAAAATCAGCCGACGCTGACGCTCCATGATCTCCGCACACTCCGTCCAGTCATTAGCAAGTGCGCACTTAAGAAGTTCGACATTTTCCTCGCCGACTCGGTTCAAAAGCTGCCCTTGGAACCCTGCAACCGCCAGTGCCGCAGCATCTCCGGCGTTGGTCGCATGATTCTTCGCGCGAATTGCAAGGAAGACATCTACATTCATGAAGACCAGGACCGCGATCGCGACGAGCACCGCCACGAGATAAAGCGCAACCTGTCCCTTCCGTGCCTTCATAAGCCCTGATCGTTAAGATAAAAAGGATAATGCCTTTCAACTCCGGCCTCTCCATCAAGATCGAACCAGTCGGTCTTAAGCGACGTCTTGGAATCGGTTCCGTCACCTGGCTCGACGCGCACCGAATCCCAATGCTCGTAATCTAGAATACCTCGCGCGACGGCCCAGTCTTCTGATGTAAGATAATTACCGAAACGACCGAGCTCCATTCCGTAGTCGAACTCATCACCAACCGGCCAGAGACGCTTACCGGCAACCGGAATAACAGCTATGCGCGCCGCCTTCTTGCACATGAAGTCGTTCATGCCGACAGCCCTCGCGCGCGCGGACCGCATGGCCGCGTGCTCGAGGAGGATCTTCCCCGTGAGCATATGCGCAAGCTTGAAAAGACAGAGGAAGATCGAAGTGATGATCAAGACCGCGATCACGGTCTCAATCATCGCCTGACCTCGGCGCAACATCAGTTCTCGCCGATTTCCTTGATGGAATTCTCGCTAATGCCATCGGCCGCAGCCTTGGCCTTCGAGCCTTCCTCGCTGGAAAGCGCCTCGGTCGCGCCCGCGGCCTTTTTACCGACAGCACGGCTGAGATAGCTGAACACGCCGATCAGCGCAATCGCAATAAGGCAGACAATAATAATATATTCAACCATCGTCTGTCCCTTCCTGAGTTTCTTCATCATTTTATTTTTCCTCCGATTGTTTCAAATTTCAACTTTACCAGGCACCGACCGCGCCACGACTCACGGATAATCGCTTTCCACTATGTTCTTCGTCCTTTCAGCACTTTTCATCGAGGCGGAGACCAGATAGCCCATCACCCCGATGATAAACACAATCCCAATCAGCGCGAGAACATACTCGACCGTCGCCTGACCACGATGTGAATTATACCAAAATGGATGATTCGATTTCAACTTATGATTAGTATATCAAAACTAGTCGATCTTGATCGACTCCAGTTCTGTTGCCGCCTCTTCCCAATCCGCGGTGTAACGATCGATTTCAAACTGGAGCGTCCGGACCTCTCGGTTCTTTGCCGCGAAGTCGGTCGTCGGTTTCGGATTGAAGAGCTCTTCGGAGGCCGCATCCAAAGCCGCCTGCAGTTCGTCGATCTTCTTCTCTGCCGTCTCCACCCTTTTCTTCAGCTCCTTCACCCTAGGCGCGATCTTCGCCCTTTCCGCCGCCCGCTGCTGGCGCAGTTCCTTCGACGTGAGATTAGGTGTAGGTGTAGATGATAGGTGTACAGTGGAATTTTTAACTTCCACTGTCAACCTCGACCTAGCACCTCGACCTTCGTCCCGCTCTGCCTTTTTCTCGCAATAATAGTCGTAACCGCCGGGGTACTTGTTAAGTCCGTCACGGGTAATCTCGAGGATGCTAGTCGCCACCGCCCGGACGAAATCAATGTCGTGGGAAACCAGGAGGATCGTGCCCTTGTACTGCTGGAGCGCCTCCTGCAGAAGGCGACGTCCGTCAAGATCGAGATTCGTCGTCGGTTCGTCGAGAAGCAGGAAATTCGGCGCGGTGAGGAAGAGGCGTAGGAACGCGAGACGAATCTTCTCGCCGCCGGACAATACGCCCGCCGGCTTTTCGACGTCGTTCTCATCAAAGCCGAAGGCGCCGAGCTGATTGCGAAAGATCTTCTCGGGGCCGCCACCATGTGCGTCCCACGCGTTCTTCGCGTTGCGATAGACGGAAAGATCCGGAGGGATCGTCTCGGCGAATTCCTGAGAAAGATAGCCAGGAACTACGTTGTGGCCTAGAACCGCCTTGCCTTCAGTCGCGGGTCTCGTCCCCGCGATAATGCGCATCAGTGTCGTCTTGCCGAGTCCGTTGTACCCAATCAGCGCGACCTTATCTCCGCGCGTGATATTGAATTCAAGCCCCCGGAAGACAAAGCGCGGAGAAGGAGCATAACAAAACCCGAGATTCTCGCAGCGGAACATCTCAATGCCGCTCGGCGGCGGTTCGGCGAGACGGAGACGTCCCGAATTCGTGTAGCGCTTCGGCAGCACGATCCGTTCCTCGTCGATCTTGTCGATCAGCTTCTGACGGCTCTGCGCCTGCGCGGCCTTCGTCGCCTGCGCGCGGAAACGGTCGACGAACCGCTGCAGCTGCTCGCGATGGTGATCCTGATTTTCCTTCGCGGCCTTGAGGTGTTCGTAACGGACCTCGCGTTCGGTCAGATAATAATCGAGATTGCCCTCATACCGCGTTGCCGTGCCAGCATCGACTTCGACGATGATGTTCGTAAGCGTACGTAGCAGATACCGGTCGTGAGAAATCAGCATCAGCGTTCCGTCATAAGCCTTAAGGAACTTCTGAAGCCAATCGACGGCAGGAAGATCGAGATAGTTCGAGGGTTCGTCGAGGAGCAGCAGATCCGGCTTCGAGGCGAGTACGCGCGAGAGTTCCGCACGCATGCGCCAGCCGCCGGAGAACGACTTGAACGGCTTAGCGAACTCGTCGACCGTGAAGCCGAGACCGCCGAGCGCAATTTTCACCCGCGTCTCGATGTCATAACCACCAAGATGCTCGAATCGCGTCTGCAGTTCGCCGTAGCGCTTCATCTTCTGCGGATCGGTAAGATCCTGTTCCAGCTCGGTCATTTCCGCTTCCATCTCGGAAAGCCCGGGAATGCCGCGTAGCGAATATTCAAGTAGCGTCTCCTCGGGCGTGTCCGGCTCTGGGTTCTGACGCGTGAAGCCGATGCGCGGATCAGATTCGATGATAAGCTCGCCCTTGTCCGTTGACATTTCGCCGAGGATGATCTTAAAGAGCGTTGACTTGCCCGAACCATTCGGACCCACCACGCCGATGCGATCGCCCTTGTTGACGCGGAACGTGACGTCCGTCAGGACGTCCTGATGTCCGTAATGAACCGATACCCCCTGAAAATCTAGCATGTTATTCCCTCAGACTAAATGTTCCGTCACTCAGGCGAACCAGGGAAACCTTCCGTCCGTCTGCTAACATCCAAACCACAGAATAGGTTCGCCACCCGTCCACCAACGGCTTCGCCTCTGCAGGACCGAAGATGAACGCGGTTGTCGAATACAAATCGGCATACATCGCTTCCGTTGCGACCACCGTAACCGAAGCGACATCGTTGGAAACCGCAAGTCCTGTCCGACCATCGTAGATATGCTTGCCGCGGTAGTATTCGGCGCTAGTCGCACAGGACATTCCTTCTTTCAGGACAAACGTCTCATCACACCCGGCGATGCCAACTTTCCAATCGCCACGAACCGATTTCAGATTTCCGCCTAGATCCAGTAGGACCCCACATTTCCCCTTCGGCACGCGAACGGACGCAAGATCAACGGCATAGCCCTTCGCAATCGCGCCCAAATCCAGAGTACCGGTCCCGCGCCAACACGGATTGAACGCACCCTTCGTCGCATCGCGCCAGGAGAAAGCCAGTTCATAACACGGCTTCATCGAGGGATCACACCTCTCGAGCACCTCGCTATCGGACAGCGTAGCTAGCCGGCTCAATTCAGAATTCGGATCATGCGCGTTGAGGAGCTTCTCAACATGTTCGAACTCCGCCTTCACGACTCGGACAATGGCCGCGGTCTCTTCCGCTGTCGCGTCCCGCGTCTGCAACGCGGCAACCGTGCCCATCACTGGCCATTCGACGCGTTCGATCCTGCCGCGCGAACACCCCGCCAGTAAAATCACCCCGACCCAAACTATCAAAACTTTTCCCACCACAACTGCTCACTTCTCACGGTGTCAGTATCTCCAGCTCAATATCCTCTCTCCGCATCTGCGCCAATGCCTCGCGCATCGTCTCTTCGGCGAAGCGCGGAGTGTTGCAATCCTGCGAGAGATGCGCGAGCATCAGTTTCTTAAGCCGCGGCGAAGCGAACTTCTTCACAAGCTCCGCCGCCTCCCAGTTCGCGAGATGTCCGCGAGGACCTGCGATCCGTTGGACTAGGCACGGCGCGCGCCCGGAAGTGCGGAGCATCACTGGATCGTGATTTGATTCCAATGTCGCGATCGTCGCCTCTTGCAGCTTTACACCGATCGAATCGAGCGGCGTCCCGATATCCGTCCCATGAAAATACACTGGAGCTTCCACACCTGATGCCTGATCACCGATCACCGATCCCTTAATCAGGTACCCGACTGGATCGGACGTATCATGAGGAATGGGAAACGGGTTGACCACCAACGGACCAATCTCGAACTCCTGTCCGTTCTCAAAGCAGACGAACGCGTCCTCTGGAATCCCCTTTCCGGCGATGATCGCCTCGGCGGTCATCATGTTCGCATAGACGGGAACATCGTGTTTCTTCAGGAAAGTGCAGAGTCCGTCAACATGATCCCCGTGCGAATGCGTGATCAGCACCGCCTGGATCATGTCACAGGACACGTTGGCACGGAGCGTCTGACACTCGGCGCCAACTTTTTCCTTGATGCGCCGGGTGAGATCGCGATAGGAAAGCCCGCAGTCGATGAGGATAACGGTACCCTCGTGTTCGACGAGATACGCGTTGCCCTTGGACGAAGAAGCGAGCGGAATTACATTCACTTGATCTCAACCGCGCCCTTGCCGCGGATGTCAGCGGACGAAGCACCGACAAGGATCTCGTACCTGCCGGGATCGACACGCCACTGATGACAAAGGATGTCCCAGTAAGCAAAATCACGCTTCGTGAGAGTAGCGGAGAGCACTTCCGATTCGCCCGGCTTAAGCAGTTTCGTCTTCGCGAAACCCTTGAGTTCCTTGACGGCACGCTCAATCTTCGGATCGACCGGAGCCATATAGAACTGAACGGACTCCTTGCCGGCGACCTTACCAGTATTTGTCACGCGAACGGAGACCTTCCACTGTTCACCTTCGCATTCGACCTTCGCCTGATCATAGGCGAAAGTCGTATAGGAGAGTCCGTAACCAAACGGGAAGAGCGGCTTAATGCCCTTCGCGTCATACCAGCGGTAGCCGACGTAGAAACGCTCTTGATAGGTGACGTACTTATCGTTGTAGGTCCCACACTGAGCGACCCCGCAATCCTCGTACTTGCGCGGCCAGGTTAGGCAGAGCTTGCCAGAAGGATTGACATCACCGAAGAGCATGCGGGCGAGGATGTTGCCGGCCTCCTGTCCGAGATACGGCTGCAGGACCACGGTCTCAGCATCATCGATCCACGGCAGTTCGCACGGAGAGCAGGAACGATTGATGATGACGAGGTTCTTAAGATTCATCTTGAGCAACTTGGCAATCTCAGCGTCGTGTCCATCAGGATTCTTCATGTCCGGTCGGTCACCCGCCTCCTGTTCACGCGCCGGACCTACACCCATCGAAGTGCCGGTGAAGACAATGACGGCGTCCGCGGACCTGAGATCATCTTCCTTGGAGCCAGTCTGCGCCGCGAGGACGGACGGCAACACCCAGCCGAAGGAGAACGAGTTCTCCTTGCAGTCGCCGATATCAATGGTAATCGTATAGATCCTGCCCTTCTCGAACGCTACCCGTACCGCATCGCCGTTGCCCTGACAATTGAAGATGAACTTGCCGTCAACCTTCACCGTCGCCGCGCCGAAGCCGATGTCCTTCGCGAAGCCGAGCAGGTAGTTGCCGGACTCGGGAGCGGTGACGCGCGCCTGGAAGCGGACCGCGCGGCGATTGATGCCAGTCGGATAGGTCACGTAATCGGTGATCTCGCCGTCACCCTGCCAATCATTGTCATCAGCCCACGTACGCACCTCCCACGCACGCTCTACAAACGCGTCCGTTGACTTCTTGGTGAAGGTGTCGAGGAGAAGATTATCAATCTGTGCAGGCTTGTCGCCGAGCGTCGATTCAGCACCGAGCGGCAGGAGCTTCACTTCGGCTTTGTCACCGAGCGCCGCCTTGACACCCTTGAAAGCGGTGACTTCATAAGGCGCGTGACCTTCGCAAGAGCAGCCGAGATGGCACTGGTCCATATCCGCGGCGCGACCGAGGAACACGACCTTCTTGATCTCGTCCTTCTTGAGCGGCAGCACACCGGCATCGTTCTTCGCGAGAACGATCGCCTCGTCACCGATCTTGCCGCAGACGTCATAGTGCTCCTGGACAAGCCGCTGCCCCTGAGGCTGGAGACCGTCCAGGAAGCCGGTCTTCGCCATCGTCCATAGGACATGGAGAGCCATCTCGTCGACAGTCGCCTCAGGCACCTTCCCATCCTTCACCGCCTGAAGCAGAGGATGGACCTTGTCCTTGTGCCAGAAGTCGGTGAAGTGGATGATGCCCGCGCCGCGGTCCATTTCCACATTGCCGCCGTTGAGCGCTGCCATGACGGTCGAATGCGCCCCACCCCAGTCTGTCACGATCATACCCGGAAAGTGCCAGCGGTCGCGCACAATGCCGCGCTGGGTGTAGCCGTTCTCGCTCGCGAACTGTCCGTTGATGCGATTATATGAAGTCATCAGCGCGAGCGAACCGCCTTCGCAGATCGCCGCCTCGAACGCGGGAAGGTAGATCTCATTGAAGGTGCGCTCGTCACAGACGGTATCGACCGAGTTGCGGGCGAGTTCTTGGTTGTTGAGACAATAGTGCTTTACCGTCGTTGCGACGCCTTCCTTTTGGACGGCCTTGATGAGAGGCACGACCATCTTCGCATTGAAGAACGGATCCTCGCTCATATACTCCCAATTGCGTCCGCAAAGCGGCGTTCTCGCGATATTGACGCCTGGACCGAGCATCATGTCCTTGTTACGCGCGCGGTTCTGTTCGCCCATCACCTTGCCGTGAAGCAGCGCGAGATCCTTATTCCATGTCTGCGCAAGAGCCGAGAGTGGAGGAAGCGAAGTCGAACGATCGTCAATGCCTTGCACATAAGGCCACTCGGCACGTCCATGTTCAGGCTTCATGGTATGCGAGCAGTCGCTCATGCCCCACTCACGTGGAATCCCGACTTCGGGAATCGCGTTGATGTACATCGTTGCGCAGCCGCCGCAGAGCGTGACCTTCTGCTCGAGCGTCATCTTCTTCAGAATCGACTCCGCCTTATCACGCGCATACTCGTCCGACAGCGGCAATTCAGACGCGTTCGCAACCATCGCCGCGCCAACCGCCAGCAATCCAAGCATCATCTTCTTCATGTTTTCAATTCCTTTCTCAACGTTTAACCTAAACTCTAATCTCATCCACGCTCAAACGCCCGATGCGCGATGTCCTTACGATAGAACATCCCGTCAAAGGAGATGCTGGAGATGCGCTCATAAGCGTTATCAACGGCCTCACGGAGATTCGTGCCGAGCCCGGTGACGCTCATCACTCGTCCGCCGCTCGTCACGACCTTGTCGCCGTCGAATCTCGTTCCACAGTGGAATACGATGGAATCGCCTTCCCCCCATTCCCCTTTCCCCGTTCCCCTGATTTCCTTGCCCTTCTCGTACGAACCAGGATAGCCGTCGGAAGCAAGAATGACGGTCGCGGCAGTTTCATCACGAACCACGACATCCTCCTCCTTAAGACAACCACTTGCGGCGTGTAGAAGCGCAGTCGCAAAGCTGCCGCCGAGACGCGGAAGCACCGCTTCGGTCTCAGGATCGCCGAACCTAGCGTTAAACTCGACGACGTTGACATCGCTGCCGCTGATGGCGGTTGGACCATGCGGATTGGAGTGTTCGTTATTGACCATAAGCCCCGCATAGAGGATACCGCGGTAGACGATACCACGCTTCTTGAGCTCGTTAACGACGGGCATGATGATCTTATCCTTGATCATCGGAAGCTTGTCGCTCGTAATCACGGGAGCAGGCGAATACGCGCCCATGCCACCGGTGTTCGGGCCCTTGTCGCCGTCGAAAACCCGCTTATGGTCCTGCGAACTAGGCAGCAACACAGCGTCATTGCCGTCCACCATCGCGAGAATTGAGCACTCTTCACCGTGGAGGAACTCCTCGATCAACACCTCGGCGCCGGCGGCACCGAACTTGTTGCCGACGAGCATATCGTCAATCGCCGCCTCTGCCTGGTCGTTCGTCTCGGCGACGATCACGCCCTTGCCGGCGGCGAGGCCGTCCGCCTTGATGACGACGGGGAGTCCGTACGCAGGAAGTGCCGCCTTTGCCTTCACGGCATCAGTGAATACTTCGGCCTTGCCCGTCGGGACGCCTGCCGCGTCCATGATCTCCTTGGCGAAGCGCTTGGAACCTTCCATGCGCGCGCCGGCGGCGACGGGACCGAACGCCTTTATCCCCGCCTTCTCCAGCGCGTCCACGAGCCCGATCACCAGCGGGGCTTCGGGACCGACCACGACGAGGTCAGGTTTTTCCGCCTTCGACCAAGCGACAATGCCCTCGACATCGTCCGCCTTGATCGCGACACATTCTGCGACCTCGGCGATACCGGCGTTACCGGGCGCGGCATAAAGCTCGTGCTCTTCAGGATCGTGCGCAAGTCTCCACGCAATCGCATGTTCACGTCCGCCAGAACCGACTACCAGAATCTTCATATGATCTTTCCTCCGCAATGTTCAACATTCAATCCGCGGCTCACAACCGGAAACCAGACGTCATTTCGCCGGCACCCGGAGCTTCTGTCCGATACGGATATTATTGCTCTTAAGATTATTAAGCTCCTTGATCGTCTGAACCTTGGTACCGAAAGCTTCGGAAATAATGGTCAAATTATCGCCAGCAGCCACCGTATAAAGCTTGGTTGGTCCGTCATAGGCTGAAGCTGGGGGCGGTGGCGCCGGACGTCTATTCTCCTCTTGCTTGATCCTCGAAGCGAGATCGTTAACGATCTCTTCGCGTTGCTTCGCGAGCGCCGCTTTGAGGTCCGCCACCTGCGCCTGCAGCGACGAGACCAGGCTCTTAAGGTCGGCGATCTCCTGTTTCATCGGCTCAATCTTGGATACGCGATTGACCAAGTCGTTATGATTCTGCTCGAGGCAGTCTACCTGGCCGGAAACGCGCTGCATCTCCTCGAACGCCTGCTGTTTGAGAAAGTTATCCTTCGCCTGCCCGAACAACGGACACGAAAAGGACGCCAACGAGACGAATGCCAATAATAATGCTTGCTTCATATTACCCTTTCCTTTAAAACACAAGTAGACACAACCAGATCACGAATCCAATCGTGACGACAACGAGAAACCGAGTCTGACGATGACTGCGAATCTCCTGCCGAATCGTCCGCCCGAAGGTTCGCATCCCGCCGCCAGAGATATAGTGAAAGAGCTTCCATCCATACTCCTTGCCGTACGAAGTCTCGCCATGCGCTGCAGTGTATTCGTCCAGCTGCCAAGGTTCGTCCGAGCGCGTATAGGAATGCTCGGCGGTCACCAGCGTCGGAAAGATTCGTTCGTTCACGGCAAAACAATCTTCTGTCCGGTTCTGATACGTCCGTCGGTAGAGATCGTCGTCTTGTTGGCATCGCGAATCTTCTGCCACGCGGAACGAAGGCCGTAAAATCGCACCGCAAGCTTGTAAAGGGTGTCTCCGTCCTGAACCACATATTCTGCAGGTCGCGGCTCATGAGGCGGCTCCGGTCGAGCATCCTTCTTCGCAAAGATCGACTTCGTCGGCTTCGACGACACCTCAAACGGAGCATCGGACTTCTCCTCGTCGCCATCCAGAAGAAGATTCTTCACATCCTCCGAAACCCGAATCCTATCCGATGGGCTTTCATCCTCATCATCAAGTAACGCGGTCTCAGTCATGATCACAGGGCGCGACGAGTCTTCCGACACCTCACCGGTCAGCATCCGCCGCATCCGCTCAAGATCCTTGGCACCCGCCTCGGCCTTGGCCAGCGCACGTTCAAGACGCTTCTCAAGATCCTTGTTCGCCTTCTCCAGCTCTACGACCCGTTCGGCAAGCTCCGCATTGCGAGATGCCGCAGCGTCATCACCTGCAGAATACTTCTTGGTCAATTCTGGACCCAATAGCCGTTCACACTGGACGATTCGGTCTTTGGCAAGTCCAGACTTCTCACCAGTCTTGTCCTGCGCCATAAACTCCCGGTAATTGCACAAAGCACCAAGATAATCCTTTTTCACATCCTGCAACAAACATGCCAACTGGAATCTCGCCGACGCATTACCTGGAGTGGCGCAAACCACCCGTTCGAGCCCAGCCACAGCCTTATCGACACGCCCTGCCGCATAATCATCCATCGCAGCGCGATAAATTGAATCAGAGCGTTCGCGATCAAGCGCGCGACTGCCGATGTAATCGCAGCCAACGGAAACAATAAGCGAAAGCGAGAAAACCCAAAGTGCGGAATTACTCTTCATCCTCACCATCTCCGTCTTCTTCATCATCTTCGTCATCTTCATCGTCATCCTCATCATCAAATTCATCCGGCGTGTCGTCAATGAAGAAATCGTCGTCATCCTCCGACTTTTCAGCCCCTTCAGTTTCGGCATCGGAATCGTTGAGCAGAAGTTCCGCCTCGTCGTCGATCGGCGCTTCAGAAGCCTGCTCCCCACCTTCGTCAGCGTTCGCCTTACCAACGCCAGCCACATCCTCATCCTTCACAGCCTCCGCATTCGCCGCCTCAGCAGCCGCTTCAAGCTCGGTCTTAGATTCTTTCTTCTTGTAGGACTCGGCCTTAAGGCGCGGATTGGAGCGCTGAAGCGTAGGATCAAGCTCATTGAGCTGTTGCAGATTCGCAAGGCCGAAATGATCAAGAAAGATCGGAGTCGTGCCGTAAAGAAAAGGATGCCCCGGAAGCTCAGACTTGCCGACAATGCGGATCAGCTGAAGATCCATCAGCGTCTTGATATTCGCTGTGACGTCGACCCCCCGAATCTCCTCGATCTCACTCTTGGTAAGCGGCTGGCGGTATGCGATAATCGCAAGCGTCTCGAGCGAAGCGCGCCCGAGGCGCGATGGACGATCCATCTTCAACATCGCCCGCACATAACGCCCGCACGAAGGAGCGGTCTGAAGCCGATAAGTGCCGCCGGTGCAAACGAGCTTAAAACCGCAGTGAGCTACGTTCAACGCCTTCTCCAGACCTTTCAGAGCCTCGTCGATCTCACGGTTCGTGCAGCTCTGATAAACATCCATGATCTCCTTGTTCTCTCCGTCTTCCGCCTGAACGGCCTTGACGGCCGCACGAAGCTCAGCAGCGGTAAGGGGATCCTGACTGGCGAACAACAGCGAACCGATAATCTCTTGCAGGGACTGCGGCAACGGAATCTTCACTTCATCACTCATAATCGTCCGGTTTCTCCAAAGGCTTGTCTTCCTCGATCTCCTTCGAGGCGACGATGGTAATCTCATGAAATGCCGCGTTCTGATAGACAATCACGCGGTGCTGACGCAGCAACTCAAGAAGCGCGAGGAATGTAACGATGATTTCGCCGCGGGGCGCTTCCGGTTTGAACAAAGTGGCGAACGAAACCTGACCTTCGGCCCGAGAGCGTTCAAGAACATAATCCATCTTCTCAGGAACCGAGAAACGGATACCTTTAAGTTCCTCGTGAGGGATCTCATTGGCACGTGCTAGAACCTCCTGAAACGCGGACAGCAGATCGTAGAGGTCTAGATTCGCAATCGCAGTCTTAGCATCCGCCGCCGTCTTCTCGAACTTAGGACGCCCGCCACCGTAGTCAAAGCAGTTGGCCTTCATCGCCTCCATCGTCTCAAGGCGTAGCGCTGCATCCTTAAACTTCTTGTATTCAACGAGCTGCCGCACGAGATCGAGACGAGGATCCACCCACTCTTCGTCACCCTCGTTCTCGGCCATACGACGGCTCACCGGTAGCAACATCCGCGACTTGATAACCATCAACGTCGCCGCCATCACGATGAATTCACCTGCGATATCAAGATCAAGCTCGCGAGCCTCGTTGATGAACTTCATGTACTCGGTCGTGATGTGCTCAATCGGGATATCATAAATATCGAGCTCTTCACGACGAATAAGATACAGAAGCAAGTCAAGCGGACCCTCGAAAACATCGAGAGTCACCTTATAATCGTCAGCAAATAACTGCTTCTCCGCCATTCATGAATATTATATCAAAAATCTGCGCCAAATGGACTTGAAAGCCGGACAAAACCTGCGTTAAATTCTGCACCGGCGGTCAGTCAGCCAGCCTAAGAAAAGCAAACCTCCGGAAACAGTTCGACGCCTTTGCGAAGAAGGACACGATTACGCATAATCTGCATAAGCGCAAGGAAATCGGAGGCTGTCGCGGAATCTGGCGGAGCAACGATCACGTTCGCGTGCTCCGACCAGACACTGGCACCGCCGACTCGGAGCCCCTTGCAACCGCAGTCTTCAAGCAACCGTCCCGCGAAATCTCCTTCCGGATTCCTGAAGACGCTACCCCGAGTGTGCGCTGGAAACTTCCGCCGCTTCGCGAGATAGTACTCCACGCTCTCGCATTCCCCATTCTTCACTCCCCGTTCCCCTTTAAAACGGACGTCCTGAATCTCGCCGGTCAGATCGGAATGACGATAGGAGAAGCCGCATTCGGAAGCCGGTATCCATTTGCCGTCCACCTTCACCGATTCGATCACTTCGCAAATTGAGTGTCCGTGCGCTCCGGCGTTCATCTTCACCCACCCGCCGAGCGTACCGGGAATACCGGACATCCACGGGAAAAGAGTGCTTAGCGCAGGGTGCTTTGTGCCGAGTTGAGACACAGGACCACTCGACTTCACATACTCGACGGATAGATTAAGGTCGGTCTTGACAGTATTGGTCCCTGCCCCAATCCAAATCTTACGAACCTTAACACCGCCATTCCTAATTCCTAATTCACACTTCCTAATTCTCTCCAAGATGTCCCCTGCGCCCTGAACCAACGTAACGTCGCCCGGACGCATCGAGTTCCGCGCATGCTCCCACGCATCCTCGCAGCTCTTCGCCAGAAACACTCTGGCATTCCCTTCTCGACCTCGACCTTCAACCTCAACCTGCCGCAAGGCGGCATACAGATCGCAGCTGTCCCCGCCTTCGATCGGCTTCTCGAACGCGGAATAGATCGGACAGATCACCACCTCGTCCGCGAGCATCAGCGCCTCGGCAAACTCGCGTTTGAACGCCGCAGTTCGCGAATAACGGTGCGGCTGAAAAAGAACACGGACAATCGGCCGAGAGGACGGGTAAGAGCCAAGAATCTGGGGCGCCCCAAGCAGAACGCGGGCGCGAGTGATGGCGTAACGGATTTCGGTCGGGTGATGTCCATAATCCGCATAGACGCCTTCGGCGATTCTCTGGAAGCGACGGTCGGGGAGTTCGGCGGTCACCCGCGGCAGAACCGCCGCGATCGCCGCGGCGGAATGCCCGCGGGACAACGCGACCCGCACTGCCAGCATCGCATTAGGATCGTGTAGCAAGTGATCAGAGAACAGCAGACGGCTATCGGTTGAGGAACTGCAGATCCGCAACTGCTCGCTGCCAACCGCTCCCTGTTCGCCCCCCTCGATAACGCGATCGGCATTCGCACGAGCGGTCTCGTAGCATGCGAAGTAATCGGCAATGGTCTTAAAGTGGTCGGGATGGTCGTATTCACAGTTGGTGACGACAAGCGTCTTCGCATGATAAAGCGCCAGTGTACCGTCCGATTCATCCGCCTCAACAACGAGAACGCCGGTATTGGAATCCGATGCCGAAGAATGAATGCCAGCCACCGGAAAGTTTCCGGTCTCGCCGCCGATCGCCCATTCGACCGATTCTCCGAGCTCGATCAACAGCTTCGCGATAAAGGTCGAAGTCGTGGTCTTACCGTGAGAACCGCAAACGGCGATCGAATCCGAGGACTCGTTAACGATCTCCGCCAGCACCTCACCGCGGCATCTGCGCCGCGATTCCGCAACGACGTATTCCGGATTGTCCTTGGCGACGGCAGGAGTAACAATCACGAGATCGTGCCCGTCGACATGCGCGGCGTCATGCCCGATTGCCACGGGAATCCCAAGTGACTCGAGCCACCGCGTACGCGGCGTTGCCTTCAGATCGCAACCATCGACCTGATGTCCCCTTGCCTTCAAGAGAACGGCGAGGCCGGCCATGCCAACCCCGCCAATACCTACGAAATGAATCCTCATCATCACCCGCAGACAGCCCGAACCACGTCAGATCGGCATGTAGACGATACCGTAGATAGAAGCTGGCTCGGCATTAAGCGCACGAAGACCGTGTTTCACGACAGAGTTGTAGTAAGCGGTATCTCCGGGCTTGAGAATATGTTTTTCGCGCCCGTAAGTAAGCTCGACTTCGCCAGCAAGACAAATAATCAGCTCCTCGCCTTCATGTGACGACACCTCATCCACTCCATCGGCGACAAACTCAATGCGGAACGGATCCATGTGACGATCGGTCTTGCCGATCGCGAGCGAATGAGAGGCGTAGCCGAGGGCGTTAGCACCCTCTCCGGCGACCTTGTTCGCCATGAGTTCCTTAGCGCGCGTAATGATCGGATCCGGCTTGAACTGATCATCCATAAACGTGCCGAGTCGCTGACCGAGAGCACGGGAAATCTTCGTCAAGTAACCGAGAGCAGGAAGCACCTTCCCCTTCTCGATGTCATTGATGACCGCTTCTTTAATGCCGGTCTGTTTCGCGAGATCATAAACGCTCATCTCAAGACGTTCGCGATACACCCTGATACGGTTGCCGACTTTATTGCCCTTTGCCATGATTCAATAGTCCTTTGCCCGCTATTATACCAAAAAAACGGACGGTTCAGTGAAGAACCGCCCGCCTTTCAATTCGCGATTACGCGACGTTTATTCAGCCGCAGCGGCCTGCTCGTCGAGAATCGTGATCTTGCACTTCGCCTCAACCCCGTGACCCAGGTTGATCGTGGCGTCGTACTCGCCGACTTCGCGGAGCGAATCCTCAAGCGAGAACTGACCGCGCTCGATCTTGACGCCGCGCTGTGCCTCGATCGCCGCAAGGAGATCGGTGATGCTGACGGAGCCGTAGAGCTTCTTGCCGTCCGTCGTAGCGGCGGAAACGGTGAGCGCGAGCTTGTCGAGCTTTTTGGCAACCTCGAGAGCCGCCTTCTTCTCCTCGGCAGCACGAGCGGCACGCTCGGCCTCGAGCTTCTTGAGACGACGCTTCGCCGCTTCAGTAGCGACGGCCGCGAGACCTTTCGTGAAGAGGTAGTTGCGGGCATAGCCAGGGGCGACCTTGACGATCTCGCCGGCCTTGCCGAGCTTCTTCACGTTATCCATGAGCATAACTTCAATAGCCATTGTCGTATTCCTTTCGACTTAAGCCATGAGGCCCATGTTACGGGCGCGCTTAACACCCTGGCGGATCTGACGCTGCTGCGCGGCGGTGATGCCGGTGATACGAGCGGGCAGAATCTTGCCGTAATCGGTGATGTAATGCTTCAGAGTCTCGATGTCATTGACGTCGATCTGATCGTTCTTGCCGAGCGGCGGACGCTTACGCGCCGCGAATTCTTCTCCGGCAGAGCTGTTGGATTTCTTGAAAGCCATAACTTTTAAAAGTGTTTGGATTATGAGTTAGTGAGTGTTTGATTCGAAACCTCAGAAAGGAATGTCGTCAGGGTCAGCCTCAAGCGGATTCACGGCCGATACCGGAGCGGCGGCAGGCGTTTCCTCGACATTGCGGGGACCGCCGGCGAGCCGATCGCCTTTCGGCAGGAACTTGATCGTCTGAGCACGAACCTTCAGCTTCTGGTGCTTCTGACCGTCCTTCTCCCACGAATCCATCTGCAGACGCCCCTCAACGAGAATCGAACTTCCCTTAGAGAGATACTGCCCGCAGAGTTCGGCAAGCTTATCCCAGGCATCCACGTCAATAAAGACGGGATTGTCAATGACATTGCCATTGCGATCCTTACGTCGCTCCGAAACCGCGAGACCAAGGCGCGCAACTTTCATGCCGCTCGCACCGGTCGCGCGCACATCGGGATCACGCGTGAGGTTGCCCATTAGGATTACACGGTTAAAGGATGCCATGTCGCACCTTCGCTTTCCTTAGGCCTCGATCTTGGCGGCGATGGCGGCGGCAGCGGCCGCATCCTTCTTCGCCTGCTTCTCGGCGCGAGCCTGGCGTTCAGCCGCGATCTTCGCCTCGCGGCGATCGTCGACAGCGAGAATCTGGACACGGAAGACCTCTTCAACGAGATGGTAGCGGTTGACGAGCTCGTCGACCTTGAGAGGATCGAGCTCGAAACGCACCTTCACGTACACTCCGGATTCCTTCTTCGACATCGGGCGCGAGAACACACGCTTACCGAGGTTAACCTGCTCGAGCACATTGCCACCGAGACGGGAAACTTCCGCCAGTGCCTTCTCGAGATAGGCTTCGAGGGCGTCTTCCTTGGCGACACCGACGAAGATGTAGAGAGCATCGTACTTCTTCATTACTTCTTCTCCTCCTTCTTGTCAGCGGCCGCAGAAGCTTCCTCCTCCTTACCCTTCTTGATGACCTCCGGGGCCTTCTCGGCCTCACCGGCCGCAGAAGCCGCACCAGTAGCGGGAAGATCATCCGGAGCCTTGACAACGGCCACCGGAATCTCGCCGCGGGTCACGATCGTCTGCTTATCACCGAGCTTGAGGTCACGAACGAACAGCGTCTGGTCGACGTTGAGCGCCGAGACATCGATCTCGAACTTCTCCGCGATATCCGTCGGCAGGCAGTCGACATCGATCGTGCGGAGCGTCTGTTCCAGAACGCCGCCACCGATCTTCACGCCGATCGCTTCGCCCACGAGATACAACGGAACCGTGACGCGGACCTTCTGGGTCAGCGACACTTCGCTGAAATCAACGTGAATGGGAGTACCCGCCAGGACGTCGTTCTGCATTTCACGCATGAGCGCCGGAACCTCGGTACCGTTCATATCCAGCGTAACCAACAGCTGCTTGCTAGCATGGCCACGCATCGCCATCATGAACTCGTGCTTGGGGAGCTTGATGAGCTCCGTGCCGCCCTTGTTCATCTTCATGAGCGAGCCGGGGATCATACCCGACTTGCGCAAACGACGGACCGCACCCGTTCCCTGCTCGGAACGTGTATCCGCCTTGATCTTGATCTGATCCATTTATTGCCTTTTTTGGTAATCCGACCACATACTCTCGCGGCACACGCCGCTACCCTCCGTGGCAAAACGCGGTATATTATATCAAAAAGCGCAATTACGACGCAATCCCCTAAATTAGAAAATATGCCCCATCTTTTCGCGCTTGGTATCGAGATAGCGCCGGTCGTGAATATTAGCGGGAATCACGATCGGCACCCGCTCGGTGATGGTAAGCCCGTAGCCCTCGAGTCCCTTGATCTTACAAGGATTATTGGTCATCAACCGAAGCTTGCGGATACCGAGTTCGACGAGAATTTGCGCCCCTTCACCGTAATCACGAAGATCGGGCGCGAAGCCTAACGCGACATTGGCCTCAACAGTATCCATGCCTTTCTCCTGCAGATGATAAGCATGGAGTTTGTTCGCAAGCCCTATGCCGCGTCCCTCCTGGCGCATGTAGATAATGGCGCCTCTCCCTTCCTTCTCAATCATCTCCATCGCCGTATGGAGCTGCGGACCGCAGTCGCAGCGCTCGGATCCGAGCACGTCGCCAGTGAAGCATTCGGAATGCACCCGCACCAACACCGGTTCGCCGTCCGCTACATCACCCTTCACGAGCGCGAGATGCTCGAGGCCGGAAAGGCGCGAGCGGAACATCGTCAGCTTGAAGTCACCGTGCTCCGTCGGCAGATCCACCGTCTCGACCCTGTCGACAAGAACGTTGTCACCGCTGTCGACCTCCTCCTCGTTCCTCGACCTTCTGTAGGCGATGAGATCGGCTATCGTCATAAGGTGCAGCTTATGCTCCGCGGCGAACGCCTTGATGTCATCCATCCGCGCCATCGTGCCGTCATCCTTCATGATCTCGCAGCAGAGCCCCACTTCCTTGAGCCCGGCGAGCCGGCAGAGATCGACCGTCGCCTCGGTGTGTCCCGCGCGTTTGAGGACACCGCCTTCACGGGCCTGCAGCGGAAACATGTGCCCCGGGCGGCGGAAGTCCGTCGGCTTCACGTCATCCGCCACGCACCGGAGCGCGGTCATCGAGCGTTCCGCGGCGGATATGCCGGTCGTCGTATCGACGCCGTCGATGGAGACGGTGAAGGCGGTCTGATGGTTGTCGGTGTTCTGACGGACCATCTGCGGGAGGTCGAGCTTCTCACACCATGCACGGCTCATCGGCATGCAGATGAGACCCTTCGCATACGTGGCCATGAAATTGACGTTCTCCGTCGTCGCGAACTCGGCGGCGCAGATACAGTCTCCCTCGTTCTCCCGGTCCTCGTCATCTGTGACCAGCACGATCTCGCCGCGCTTCAACGCTTCCAGACACGCTTCTACCGAACTGAATTCACCGCTCTTCAACCTTTAACCTCCAGCCTTCAGCCTTATTTGATTTCAATCTCGCCGATCGGATGCTTGTCCTTCGGCTTGTCCAGCCGCAGGGACATGATCTGGCGCTTCTCGTCCTTCGTTCCCCAGCCCGTGTACACGGTCGCCGAAATCGTCGCCGCGCCGGTAAGCTGCTGACGATGAGAAGCGAAATAATTGGCGAGGATCTTGTATACGCCCTTGTCAGCGGTCTTGCGCAGATACTCCTCCGGACCATATCCGGTCGTCACGTCTTCCGACACGAAGCCGCCGGAAGAGGTTCTGCGATGTCCGTAGAACGCCTCTTCTCCATCCGGTTCGAGAACATGCAGATCGACGTCCGTCTCGTCCGTATCCCACGAGAGCATGATGCGGAGCTCACACGGCATATCGCGGCGGAACGCGGCATCGATTTCAGGAAGCTTCCAGTCAAGTCCGTTCTCCTTGACCCACGCATAGACGCCGTTCAGCTCCTCAAGCGCGAAAACGCTCGTCTGAAGATCGTTGCCGCGGCGTCCGCTACGACGGGCAACGGGATTGAACGCAGCGTCCTTAAGCAGTAAGACCGCCTCGTTGATATCACGGGAATCCTTCTTCTCCTTGCCGCGCTCGGTAAGGACGAGCGCAAGGTCGCGCCTGGACTGCGGCTCCTCTGGACGCATCTCGAGGACGTGGCGGAACGCCTCGACCGCCTCGTCGTAGAGTCCCGCCTCGCGCAGACGCCACGCCATCGTGCGCCACATCCCAACATCCTCAAGTTTCATCTCCGAAAGATTGGAGATGATCCGCGCACCGAGCTTCAGGTCTTTCGCCTTGAAGAACCAGCCCGCGCAATCGAGATAGAACGCCGGCGAATTGCCATAGACTTCACGCTGCTTGAGATATTCGGCATAGGCACAGCCGTTCGCCACGCCACTCATCGCCTTCAGATACGGCATATCCGGATTCCACGCGGCGATCTTCACGTTCGCGACATTCTCCGCAGCCTCGGATCCGGACTTTGCCTTCGCGACGCGCCCCCCGTACGCGGAAACCCAGCGCACCCCGCCGACGGGTGCAAGCCCTTCCGCCGCCGGAGGCACCGGCTCTTCGGCCTCTTCCACCATCGGAGCGGACTCCTCCCTCGAAGCCGCCCTTAACGAAGACGACCTCGCCACGCCATCGAAGAGTCCGCTCTTAGGAGTCTTCTTAGGCGGCACCGGATCGTTCCACCACTTCACCCTCTCCTGCCAGTAGTTGAGCAGCTGCGAACGATGCTCCGCCTTCGCCTTTTCCGCGGCGATCGGATCGTCTTCGGATGCGCGCCACTTCTTCCACTCGTCGTAGAAGCTCATGCATTTCGGCGGCTCGATCTTGTAGGTCTTGTACTGCTCGAGCGATTCAAGGACGATCATCGAAGTGACGGACGACGCGACGCCGTATCTTCTGCCGATTTCAACAAGCTCGTCCTTATGAGACTGCGCATCATCGGCGAGATCTTCGACCCGGCACGCCGCCCATGCCGCAGCAAGAAGCGTTCCCTCCTTCGGCTCCGCATCCGGCTTCTCGTCCTTATCAAGTTTCCTCACTGAAATCTGCCGCGGTTTCGATTCCTTGTATTCGTCAGAAAAGACGAAGCAGGCGGCTGGCAGTTGGCAGTCGGCGGACTTCAGTGCCTTTCCGAGACAGGTGCCGCCGTCGTAAACGAGTGAATCAACCGCCTTGAGGAGATCCATGCGATTGGAGAACCTGAGCGGTTCTTCAATGACATTGCGAAACACGGTCAAAGTGAAATCACCATTCTCTGGCAGACATTCAAGCAGATTGCGGTCGGACTGGAAGCTGTCCTTGCGGGACATCGAAGCGTCCCAGTAGATCACGGCCTTCGCCGCATTGCGAAGCCGGTCGGCAAGCGGAATGGACCGAGCCGACCCTTTGCCAGGGTATTCTCCGACGAACACCTCGTCGCCGAACTTCTCATAGACCTTCTTCGTATCCTTCACGGTCACCTCGTCGGCAATGATGTAAGCGACCATCGCCTTGCGGGGAGTGTTCGGCATCAGGGGATAGATACGCGTCTTCCAGACATTCCCCTTCACATGCTCGACGATGCCCGGATCGACACCTTGTCTCTTTTCGTTCTCGAAGGCGACACGGGCCTCTTTCTTGGGGACGACGACGCCGGGTACCATCGATCCGTTGACCTCGAGCTGATAGCCGCAGACGGTCGCGCCGTCTGGAACGGGGAATTCGAGCTCGCCCTCGAAGGCCCGTCCGTTGGGGTTAGTAAAGACGATCGTCGTCTCGACGCGACGGAAGAGTCCGTTATCTTCGACAATCTTCGCGCTCGTCTCGACGACGACCGGTTTCTCATCCGCCTTAATGACGGAGGGATGGAATATCGGCTCGGGATTGGACACGATGAGAGACTGGGCAAGCATCACGACTGGTAGAATATTCATGATCAGTGTTCCTTTCTACCTTATAAAGGTGCCCATCCCGGAGTTTTTCCACCGAAGCCCATTCCCTATTCCCTATTCCCCATCACTTGATCTCCTGCGCTCCCTTGCCGGCCATTGCACCTCACGAACCGGGGTGAACAGGCTTCGTGCCAGCCTTGCACATGGGGCAGTCCTTGGCCTCCCAGGTCTCAGGCGTCATCTGCATGAGCGAGAACATCGGAATTCGCCCGAACTTCACCTTGCCCGCGCTACGATCGACGAGCAGGATCACTCCTGCGACTTTGGCGCCTGCGGCCTTAACAAGGTCGATCGTCTCCTGAACGCGTCCGCCCTTGGTGACGACATCTTCTGCGACAACATAGCGCTCCCCCTTCTTGATCGTGAAGCGGCGCATCGCGAGCACGGTATTGGGCTTGCCGGTAGCGTCAACGCCCTCGCCCTGCACCTTTTCAGCGAAGACGCACTTGACGTTGAGCTCTCGCGCGACCTCGTGCCCCACGAGAATGCCGCCCACCGCAGGGGAGATGACTCCGTCGATCTTCTTACCCAGCTTGCCGCTCTTCACCGCCTGCCGGGTGACTTCGCGGCAAAGCTTCTCGGCGATACGTGGATAACGAAGCACATTCGCGCACTGGAAATAGCGGTTGGAATGAAGCTTGGAACGAAGCTCAAAATGACCTTCGAGCAACGCGCCCGTAGTTTTAAAGGCCTTGAGGACTTGATTCTGAGTCATGATGGTTTTCCTTAATTTAGTTCAACTTCAAAAGCTCTGAACGGGGCAACAAAGGATCAGACGATCCGGGTTCTTCAGCGGGAAGGACGGCTGGGGGGGCTGCACCGACCCCGTGAGGAACGGCATCGATATCATAATCGGTCACTGGAGACATCCTCTCAACTACGGGGGGACGGAGCCCTGACGCGATACGTGAATCGTATTCGGAAAATCCACACGCAAGAAGATCCGCTCGGATACCGCGGCGACTGGCTGAATCTGACTGCCAGGAGGCGCGTGCGGACGCAAGAAGACTGGCTTCACGATCAGCGTCTAGCAAGATAAATGCGTTCGTGATCGTCTTGGCCGAGACAGAACAGGAGGGGTTAAAACCGACGGCTCCGCTGGGAAACGCAAGATAAATCGCCAGCGGCAACGAGAGAATCACTGCCAGCGGGAAAACCTCACTGCGGAGACGACGCCGGGGATGGGATCTGGAAGCGCTCATTCCTCCGACGCCCTCCGAGTCTTATTTGCCATCAACAGCCGCTTCACTCCGCTAACGCTTGCCACGGAGGCAAGCTTGGATAGTTCCCCGACGGGAACCCTCTGATCCGCCAGAACGACCAGTGTCTGATCATTGACCTTCGATACGCGCGATGACAAATGCTCACCGAAAGATTTCATCGCCTCGCGATCACCTAGCGAATAACGAGCATCGTCAAAGAATACAAGCGTATCGCGAACGGATGGCACGACAAGCGCAACCAACGGAGAGGACGAGCCGTCCAGCTGATCGCCTTCCGGAAGCTCGAACAAGACCCCCCTCGCTGTGGTCAGAGCACCGGAGACGAGATACATCATGACGAATAGCAGCATCACGGTAAGCCAAGGTATCGCCACCGCCATCGGCTTAAGCCATCGCGGACCATACTTCGACAGTCCTGACGGACGGGGCGTCACCCAGTTCCAGGAAGAAGCCTTCACTTACGCGCCTCCTTGGCAGCCACCTCCCTGTTGGCTATATAGCCAATGATGGACGAAGCGGCGGCTTCGAACTCGAGCACCAGGCGATCCATGCGCGTGCGCAGCATCCCGTACATAACCGCGACCGGAATCGCAACACAGAGCCCCATCGCAGCGGAAACGAGAGCCTCCATCGAAGAGGACAGGAGATCTGCACGCGACACTGGCATCAGCGAAGAATCCGCTACCATCATCACCGTTTTCATGAATCCAAAGATCACTCCGAGCAGCCCGATCCCAGGCGAGATCTGCCCAATGATCGACAATGCCGCCAACCGGCGGTCGAGCCGCCCCGTCTCGGCACGGCCGGCAGAATCAACCGCCTCGCGAAGGACACGAGCAGCCCCCTTGCGATGACGAATCGCCGTCGCAACGATGTTAGCCACAGGAACCGCGGTATCCTCGCAAATCGCCAACGCCTCATCCTCGCCCCCGCCTTCCAGGACGTTGATTACACCATTAAGGAAATCCTGCCAATCTATATGCGCACGGCGAAGCTCGATCAGCCGCTCGAAGAAGATCACGATCGCGGCCACCGCAAGAACAAGGAGAATCCAAAATACCGGTCCACCCGTAATGGTCATAGGATATTGCCCTTTCTATGAATTCGTTCAATACGTTTTTCCGCCTCTGCGGACGCTGGCACCGACGCAGTAACGACAAGACGCAGTACCGCAACCGCCTGCGCGTCGGAGCCACGGCTTTCGTATTCTTCAGCGAGTCGAAAAGCCGCGCGCGAAAAAGCCGCACGCGCATCATCGTCGTAGGGGATACCTTCAGTCCTCCCGTCACGATATGCCAAAACCACCCGCGAATAATACTCGTCGATCGCCTGATCCATCCGCTTCAGACGTTCAAGCGTCTTGGCGAGCTTATAAGAGAGCCGGATCTTGACGGACGGCGAAAGCTTCTCGCCTGAACGGAGCGCCGTGTAGGCCTCCAAGGCCTGGCGGTAACGAACCGGATCATCCGCTCCCATCGCAAACAACGCATCCGCCCTCAGCAACTGCGCACGAAGGCGAAGCGTCGCGTCGGCCTCCGCCGCAATTGACACGCGTTCAGCGACGAGAATCGACTCATCGAACCGCGCAAGCTCAATCAGCGACTCGGCCTGCAACAGCATGCCCTCGACAGAGGAGCGAGTCCCGGGGCAAGTCGAATCAAGCCGCGTGGCGTTTTGCACCGTCTTTTGGAAATCGCCCGCCGCAAAGGCTGCCCGAGTCGCCCACAGCAACGGTTCTGACGCAACGGACGGATCTTCAGCCCGGTCCGCACAAGTGCTGAAACCAGCCTCCGCTTCGCGATACCGTCCGCGGTTGTAAAGATACTTGGCAAGCCACATGGACGCATCAAAACGCACCCGCCGGTCCTCCGAACTAGAAGAAATCTCAACTGCCTTCTTCTCCGCCGCAGCATCCTGATTGAGCCCATACAGACAGACCATGTCGTAGTACGCCATCCGCGGAGCCAAAGAAGAATCACGCTTCGCGACCTCCGCGAAGATCGTTCGCGCATCGTCGAAACGATACGCAGCGAAAGCATCGTACCCCTTCTGTTCAAGCTCCCGCACCGACACCATTTCCTTGACCTTCCTCGCCGCCACCGTATCCGAGTAACTTGCAAGAGCCTCGCGATAACGGGACATTGACTCCTCACGCTTGCCGAGATTGGCGAGGACGTCTCCCGACTTCACCATCGCAAGCGCCTTCGTCTCGTCATCAGCCGACATCGCAAGCGCAATCGAGAACTCGGTTAGCGCCTCTTCATTACGCCCAGTCTCGGCCAGCGCCCAACCGATACCAAGCCGCACGGACGCCTCTTTCGCCGTCTCCGGCCAGGTCTCCATCGCCTCGCGATAAGTCTGAATGCAGACGGCGTAATCGCCACGTGAGAGCTCCACATCGGCCAACGACAGAAACGCCTCCTTCGCCCCGCGGAAATCCGGAGAATCCTTAGCGATACGGCGGATAATCGACGCGCCCTCCGAAAAGCTGCCCTTCTCGCGAACAAGCAGCATGCCGAGTTGAATACCGGCGAAACGAACGACATCGGGATCAGTGGACTCCGAAACCACTCGGCGAAGCGCTGCAACGTCAGCAAGGTTAGCAGCCGCAATCGACACCGCCGATTCAGGAGCATTCGTCATCGCAACCACTTCCCGCCAGAGCGCCTCCGCCTCGGCGTCTTCCCCGCGAGATTTGTGAATCGCTGCGGACACCATCTTCGAATCCGCACCACCGCCACTGGCTTCAAGCTTCGATAGCGCCGCATCGACATAACCCTCGCGCCGAAGCACCGCCGCATGCAACAATGAGGCGTCCGCAGCAATGACACCGCGGGAGAAGTCGGTAGATTCGAGCAGCCGTCGCGCGGCATCGTGTTCACCGGTACGATAAAGCGCCGCCGCCTTATAGTATGCGAATTCCGGGACTTCAGACTTGCCGTACGCCTCAACCGTGGACAGCACATCCGACCACTTGTGCTCGCGCGCGAAGCTCTCGAGCACCACGATCTTTGCAAGGTCACCGTCTGCTTTACGGGCATGTGTGCGCGCGACCTCCCAGAGGCCATCCCGCAGCGCCTGCCGCGCAACGTCGATTTCGCCAGCATAAGCAGCCGAAATCGAATGAAGCATGAAAAACGAAAGATGAAGAACGAAAAGAAGGCAGTGCCTTCCGCAATTCCTCATTCTCAATTCTTCAATCTTCATTACACAAGCTCTCCCAAATACCCCATCTCAGCGAGCAGTCGCTCGTTCTTCATCCAGTTGCGTTCCACCCGAACATTGATCTCGAGCTCGACCTTGAGCCCGAAGATCTCCTTGAGCTCCTTCTCCGCCGCCTTGCGCACCCCCTTCACGGTCGATGCTCCGCGGCCGATCGCCATCGGCTTCTGCGACTCGCGGTTGACCAGCGCATCGACCTGCACCACCCACTTGTCCGTCTTCTCTTCGATACGCTTGACCAGAATCCCGAGTTCATGCGGCAACTCCTGGAAAAGCTTGCCGATGTACTTCTCGCGGATCACGTCCGCGATCGTGAGCTTGCGCGGATAATCGGTGACGATATCGTCATCGAACAGTGCCTCCCCATCTTCAGCGAAATTAAAAAGCGCATCCATCACCGCATTAGCCCCACCTTCGGTCGTGGAGATGGACTTAATCCACACGGGAGACAAGTCGAAGTCCAGAGTCGAAGTCGAAGCAATTCCCTGTTCGACCTCGGCTTTCGACTTCGACTCCGCCTGGGCCTCGACCCAAGCGGACTTGTATTCGTCTTCGAAAAACGGACTCTTATCCGCCTTGTTAAGCACAAATACGACCTTCTCCGGGTGCTCCTTGGAAACGCGCTGCATCCATCCGATGTCCTCAAGCTGCGGCGGCTGCGAAGCGTCGAAGACCACGCAAGTGACGTCCGTTCCCGCAGCACTGCGACGCGCCATGCGGTTAAGGAGACGACCGAGAGTGCCTACGGCCTTGTGAAGGCCGGGAGTATCCAGCAACACGAGCTGCCCCCGCGGATCGGACACGATCCCGCGGATGGTGTTACGGGTAGTCTGTTCGACCGGAGACACGATCGAAACCTTCTCTCCCACAAGCGCATTCACGAGCGTCGATTTCCCGGCGTTCGTCCTGCCTACAACTCCGACAACGGCAACCTTCATATCTTTGCCGATATTATACCAAAATCGGGCCGCGGCATTTCACTCAACATCGCTCCTAACGACTCGGCTAACGACGGACGAAATGAGGAATACGGTCAAGTGGGGTGGAGACCACGATTTCACGCGGACCATCAAAGACCTTGCCGTCATCTCCGATCCACCAACCTTCGGGAATGACCACCTTGCGCTCCTTCGCGCCCTTCTCGACTTGTGGCGCGACGATAAGAAAATCGCCCATGACGAACTGATCCTTGATAAGCTCGTAACCATGGCCGGGGAACTGGTATTCCATCGATCTGAGCATCGGCTCGCCGGAAACGGCGCATTCTCGGGCGAGTTCGACGAAACGCGGTGCAAACTTCTGACGGATCGCCACCGCCTTCTTGACCGCGGCAAAATGCTCGGCGTCCAACACCCGCCAAGGCGCAGCGGAGAACTGCATCATCGGACAGAGCGCGTGAACCTGTGCAGACCGGACAAAGCACTCCTGATCAAGCTCGGAATTAAGATACGCCCCGAGATCACCTCCGCCTATCATATCAGGACACACGAAGTTATTGCCCATAAGCCCAGTGTTGATCATATCGGGAATCAGCTGCTGCACCGCTCCGAAATCACAGCCCTTGTCGCAGAGGCGCTGAACTAGCGGCTGCCCTCCGCACTTCCAGGAGGCGCGCATCTCGTTGAACTGATACTGCGCGGCGAAAAGCGACCAATTGCGGTTGTGACGATTAAGATCGCCCTCTTGCTCATAGCCGACGAACTTGAGACGCTGATCGGCGGTATCGTAATAACCGGTATCGCCCGCATCGAACTTGAAGCCGTCGATTCCGTAGTCTTTCACGAGCTTGTCCAGCTCGCCCTTATACCACTCCTTCGCATACGGCACATCAAAATTCAGAACGGCGCTCACGCCGTCCCACCAGGTGATAGCCGCGGGGCGCCCCCACCCGTCCTTCAAGAGCGCGCCCTTCTCGGAGAGATGGCGGTACTCTGCGGAATCCATCGAAACAAAGGGACAGGTCCAGAGAATGATGCGAAATCCGAGCCGGTGGAGCTCGTCGCACATCGCCTTGGGATCGGGGAACGCGGAGTTGTCAAAACGCCAGACGCCGTAATCGCGCTGCCAGGTATCGTCGATCATCATCACACCGGCGGGGAAACCGCTGTCAACGATCTTGTGCGCGTATTCAAGCACCGCCTTCTGGTTCTGCTTAAGCCCGAGTTCAATCCAGGTGTTCCACTGCGGAGCGGCAACAAAGAGAAGGTCAGGAGTCTTTCCAGACGTCGGCAGAAAGTTCTTGGATACGAACTTGAACGCTTCGCGGAGCGTCGTTCCCGCCTTGCCGATCTTGAATTCCTTTTCGTTGGACGTAAGCGTCACCTTGCCATTTTCAATCTTGAAGTCAAATCCCTCATCGCACCAGACATAGCGCCCGCGATTGGAAATCAGCACTGGCGCGGTGTGATTGCCGTAGTTATGGCGACGAAGATCGTAATCGCACGACTGGGTCGCCAGACCGAACGGAACCTTCCGTCCGAAAGTAGCGGCCGCGCCGTAAAGCCCTTCGCCATCATCAAGCCGAAACTCGACAATCTTCTGCGGACGATCAGGGATCTCAATTCCGGCAGGCGTCTTCGCCGCGAATACGGCTACGGATAAAAATGCGGTGAATGCCAGAACGATACTCTTCATTGGGGATTTCCTTTCGTGAAATGCGCCAAAAACTTGGCGGAGGGAGGGGGATTCGAACCCCCGATACGGGTTTACCCCGTATGACGATTTAGCAAACCGTTGCCTTCAGCCACTCGGCCATCCCTCCAAATCGTACAAAACGGCGAGTATTATATCATATCCGCTGGACACCGTCAACGAAGACCGCCGCGGGCTTCCAAGTCTTCTTGTCAATGACGACAAGATCGGCAACGAAGCCCTTTTCTACCTTACCGAGCTCACGACCCCAGCCGAATTCGAGCGCCTGGTTCCAAGAGGTAGTACGAACAAGGTCCTTCAACGGAATACCGGTGACTTCATGAACATTCTTCAAGCCCATGCCCATCCAAAGCGTCGAACCCGCGAGATTGCCAGCCTCTACAAGACGCGCCTCGCCGTTCTTGAGCGCGACCTTCAGCCCTCCCATCTCGAACTCGTACCCATCGGGGCAATGCGAACAACGAAGCGAATCGGTGATCATCTGGATGTGCTCGAGACTGCGACGCGCGAAGATCAGCTTTAACATGTCCGGACAAAGATGAATCTTGTCACAGATCACTTCGGTATTGAGGTCTTCAATCAGGAAACCTGCGCCAACCATGCCAATCTCGCGATGATGAAGCGGAGTCATCTGATTGCAGAAATGCGTAATATGACGGAGCCCGTTCTCATACGCCGGCATAAAGTCAGCAAGCTTCGCTCCAGTGTGTCCACAACTGGGAACGATCCCAAGTTTGATCATCTCCTTGGCGAATCTCGCGCCGTCCTTCGCTTCAACGGCATAGGAGATTTCCTTGACCGGATAGATTTTCGCGATGCCCTTCACCTCGGCGACGGACGGATTGCGGACGAATTTAGGATTCTGCGCGCCACAGCACTTGACGTTGATGAATGGACCTTCCAAATGGATTGCCGGGACCTTGGCGTAAGGCATTCCAGCGTCGGCGTATCTTCTGGCATTCTTCGCCGCCGTCTTGAGCTCCGCATTGGAAACGGTAAGCGTCGTCGGCAGCATGGTCGTAACCCCCTCCTCCAGCTTCGCCTTCGCAAATTCGAAAACAGCCTTCGGATCCGCGTCGCAGAAATCGTAGCCGAGCGCACCGTGGGTATGAACATCGATGAAGCCAGGCATCACATACTTTCCGCGCACGTCAACCACGGTGCAGTTCCTGTCCGGCTTCGCAGACTTCGGACCATTGGCGACAACCCCTTTGATCTTCCTGCCTTCGATGACAATGGTTGCGTTCCGGAGATCGACGCCGGGGGAAATCACGTGCGCGTTGATGATGACGGTCTTCTGCATGACGAATACTCCTTGTACTTAATATGTCTCTCGCAGATGCTTGAGCGAGAACGCCTTGCGAAACGCATCAGGAGTAACTCCTTCGCACTTAGGCGTGAACTTCAGCGTAACGGGACGTCCCGGAAGGACGGTCACGCAATTGTCGTCAAATTCGCCGCGGATGCCGTCCACGTTCGCCCAGCAGAAGAACGCGGGATTATCGGCATTAAGCGTAACTTCAAAGCCATTGAACACAACCTCAACCTTCGCCTTCGGGAACACATATTCCTTGTAACGATCGAAGAACGTGTCATAGATCTGGCCGTCAACCTCAAGTCGCAGGAAAGCGCCCTTTTTCGCGGCAAGCGATCCAACTTTGACCGACGTCCTGGAAGGCGCTTCCGCATCAAAAACACCGCGCCCCAAAGAGTTTCCGTTGGCGTCAAAATACTCCCACTTGAGGTCGCCCTTGAAGGTCTCATCCTTGTCGTTCACGACGAAGACGCCGCCGTCAGGGGAGCGCACCGCGATGACTGGCGCGAAAAAGCGCTTCGCGGCGTACTGGAGCATCTTCCACTTGCCGCCGTATTCGATCGAACTCCACGAGGCGACAGGCCAGTTGTCGTTGAGCTGCCAGAAAAGCGTACCCATGCAGTGCGGGGTCTCGCTACGCCAGGCACGGACGCCCATTTCGATCGCGAGTGCCTGCTGGAGCTGCGAAAGATAGAGGATGTTTTCGGTGCCTTCGCCGAAACGGAAGTAACGTGAAATCGTCTCGAGAATGCGGCGGTTGCCTCCGGCATTCTTCTGATGCCATTCGAAGTCCGGCGAGGTCGGATTGAGATCCTCGGGCCTGACGAACGTGAGCGCGACCTCCTTTGATGAGAACGACTGGAAGCCAAACTCGCTACAGAAGCGCGGATGGAAGTTGAAGTACCACTCGAAATCCTGTCCCTCATGCCAGACATCCCAGTTGTGCATGTCGCCGCGCGAATCCTCCTTCCACGCGTCGCCGAAGTCGTCGGGACCGCAACAAGGCGAAGTCGGCCAAAAGGTCCGCGCGGGATCGTACTGCTTCACCAACTTTTCCGTAAGCTTAACGCGCTTGAGCCAGGTGCCGCGATAGAAATCGGGATTCTGCTTCGAGACCTGGAACCACTTGAGCGCGCCGAGGCACTCGTTATCGCCGCACCACATCGCGATGGATGCGTAATCCCGGAGGCGCTTGAGCTGATGGATGATCTCGGGCTCGATCTGACCGAGGAAGTACTCGTCACCGGGATAGATCGCGCAGGAGAACATGAAGTCGTGCCAGATGAGGAGACCGAGTTCGTCGCAGATCTCGTAGAACTCCTTCTTCTCGTACTGTCCGCCGCCCCAGAGGCGGATCATGTTCATATTCGCGGCCTTGGCGCTTTCGAGGAGATCGCGGTACTTCGACGCGGTAATGCGGTTCTCGTAGGCGTCGCAGGGAATCCAGTCGGCGCCCTTCGCGAAGATGCGGCGTCCGTTCACCGCGAACGTCATCGAGAGCTCCTCCTTACCATTCTTGCCAATCGTCTTCTCGTTGATCACCTCGACCTTGCGGAGCCCGATCTTCTTCTTGATCTTCTGTCCCGCGAACGTCACCTGGAGATCATAAAGGTTCTGCTCGCCCTGTCCGGCAGGCCACCAGAGTTCGGGGTTCTTCACGGTGAAGGAGACCGAGGACTTGTTCTCGAAGGAAATCCGTCTGACGGCGGTATCCATATAGCCAACGCGACCGTCGGTACGACCAAAGGAGAACTGAGCCTCGCCGGCGCCGAGGGTCTCGGCGGTGACCGTGACCTCGACGGACGAATAGTCGTCCGCGAACTTCTGGTCGACATAGACGTAATCGAGACGCGCGGGAGCGGCGATGAGCTTCACATCGCCGCAGAAGCCGACGATCATCTGGCAGAGACCCCAGTCCCAGCCGCCGTGACACTGCGGCTTGCGGATAAGGCACATGTCCTTGACGAAGCAATTGGCGATGCAGTACTGTTCCTTATACTTCGAGACCTCCTTCTTCGAGCGGTTCTCGGGAGCTTCGAAGACGCCGCGGACGATGTTCTTGCCGACCTTGAGGAACTTCTTCACATCGAAATGATAGCGGATGAAGCGGTTGGCGGTTTCGCCGACCTTCTGTCCGTTGATATAGATCGTGCAGAACGTATCGCAGTCCTCGAGACGCAACCAGACGAACGGCTCCTTGAGGAAGTCGGCGGAAACGTCGAACTCACGCTCGATGATCCAGTCCGTCTCGCCGACCCAGCGAGCCTTGATCTCGTTGCGTCCGAAATACGAATCCTCGAGCTTGCCAGCCTTCACGAGCGCGGAATGGACGCCACCGGGAACCGTGATCGGGCAGGCGTATGCAGCGTCTTGCGCCTTAGAGAGCTTCCACTCTCCCGCGAGATTGAGTTCACCTCCAGCGAACAGTGCGGAGTGCAGGGTGCAGAGTGCAGTGACAACTGCAAGTTTGATGTTCATATTTGACCTCATTTCGTTTCGGAAAGCGGTTCGGGATCGTTCTTGCGGAGCAGGAGCGAAGGATTGTTCTTCAAGGTCTCGGCGAGTTCATCGACGGAGTCGGATGCCTCCTGGATGTTACGGACGATTATCGACATACCGACCTTTTCGGTACGGATGAATTCACTAACCTCTTTCGTCACCTGGGCCGAGGATTCCGCAACAGCAGAGATATTGCTCCAGACGGACTTGAAATCAGTTTTGTTGAACTGGTGCAGCGCATTCGCCAACGACGAGGAGAGATTCTCCATCAGCGACGGTTGCGGAGGGATCTGATAATAACGCGGCTTCCAAGCCAGTTTCGCCGGAGGGACAGGATCATCGGGGATGTTGAACTCGATACGCGACATTCCGGTAACCGCATTCGAGGCGATAGTCGCCCGGAGGCCAGCCACGCTGTAACGTCCGGATATCCGCCGCATGTTCTCGGTTGAATCGACGTCAAGCTTGCGGCAGTCAAGAGCCATAACTATGATGATGCGTTGATAATCTTCGGGCGTAATCTCGTCTTCATCATAGATTGCACTGGCGAAGCTGATCTCACGGACCTCTCCGATCTTGACGCCTCGGAAATTAACGGCACTGCCGACAGAAAGCCCGCTCACCGGATAGTCATAGTAGGTCTCGATAAGAAATTCGTTCGCCTTGTCGCCAATACCGGCTATGTAGATAAGGGCAATCGCGATTGCAATCGCACCGATGAATACGGTGAATCCAACGCGTCCGAAATTGGCGTGGTTATCTTTGGCCATTATTCCTCTCCTCTCCTGAAAAACCTGCGTACAAACGGATCCTCGCTCTTTTCCATGAGTTCCCGCGGATCTCCGATGGCGATCATCGCCTTCCGCGCCTTATCAAACATCGCGGCTCTGTCTGCGATTTTGAAGATGCTCGGCAACTCATGGGTGACAACCACGAAAGTCATCTGCCTTTCGCGCTTAAACTTCAAGATCAGATCATCGAGCGCCGAAGACGTGATCGGATCGAGACCGGCAGACGGCTCATCAAGGAAAACGACGGCTGGATCAAGCGCCATTGCGCGCGCGATTGCGACGCGTTTCTTCATGCCGCCAGAAATTTCATTCGGCATCTTGTCCGCAGCGTCGGCAAGCTCCACGTCATCAAGCAGGGACATCGCCTTGGCGATACGATCGCGGCGCTTCATCTTGGTAAATTCATCAAGCGGAAGCATCACGTTCTCAAGACATGTCATCGATCCAAAGAGCGCCCCGGACTGGTACATCACGCCGATCTTACGATAAAGCTCATCACGAGTCTTCATCGACCATTCCAATCCGCACACAGTCAGCCGGCCTCCGAGTACGGGATTGAGACCGATCATATGCTTCATGATAGTGGACTTGCCACATCCTGAGCCTCCTAGCAAAATGAAGATCTCTCCTTTTTTCACGGAAAAGGAGACATCATCAAGAATCACCGCGTCGGGATAACCGGCGGTAACGTGCTCCACTTCTATGATGTTCTCGCTCACCTTCAACTATCTCGCCCCGATCTGCATTCCGATGTCCCATGCATAGGTTATCACCGCCAGAAGCCCGTCCGTAACGGCAATAGCGATAATGCCTCCGACCACTGCGCTGGTCGCCGCAACACCGACGCCATCAGACGTCGACCGCGTCCGCATGCCGCACGAACATCCGATCAGCGACACGAGAAATCCGAAAAGAGCCCCCTTTGCGAGACCGAAAAGAATCGCAAAAGCAGTCGTAGAGGATACAACATGACGCCAATACACCTGGTTCGGGACATTCATGATCTCCAGTACGATTGCGCCGCCGATGAGACCGGCTAGTTCTGCAAAGATGGTGAGTATCGGCATCGCGCACACGGCGGCAACGACACGCGGCAGCACAAGGAACCGGACCGGCGGAAGTCCCATCGTGGTCAACGCATCAAGCTCCTCATTCACCTTCATCGTGCCGATTTCAGCGGCGAAAGCGCTACCCGAGCGTCCGGCGAGAATGATCGCGGTGATTATAGGACCGAGCTCCTGAAACATCGTGATTGCCAGGAGATCCGCCACGAACACCTCCACTCCGAACATCTTGAGTGCGGCGGCGGACTGAAAAGCAAGGATGACCCCCAGCAGAAACCCGATGCCGATGGAGATCGGGATGCCACCATAGGCGGCACGTTCGAACGCCAATAACGCATCCCCAATACGAAACCGCCGCGGATGAAACGGCAAGACAAGCGCCTCGACCACCGTCTCGCCCAAGAAAACCATCGACGCCCAGAAGGACGCAAGGCGTTCGGAAGTCGCGCGACCGATCGCTTCGAACGGACCCATCAGCGCCGATCCCTGGAGACGAGCTTTGACGCCGCCGCCGCGAATGCGGCGGAAAACGCCTTGGAATAATCGCCGTCAGCAGCCGATACCGACGCCTCTGATCGACCCAGAGAAGATCGCGACGTACGGAGCTGAAGTTCCACAAGCGCCTTCCGTTCGCCATCCTGACGGCAGTCCAGCGCTAGCCGGCGGACGACGAGTTCGGGTCCGTCAGGATCATTGAGCACCGCAGCCCGAACCAACGACACCGGGCGAGCAGAGAAGACGTTGAACGAATCAAACGCAATCGATCCGTCTGGACGCAACACCGCAAAGCGGGTACCGTCATACGGCGAGTTAACCGTCACGGACGAAACCGCCAGCGCGGTATCCGCATCGAGATTCCAGGCGACCGGAGGTTTCGGAGCCGACGAAAAACATCCGGCGAAAAACACGAGCGAGACCAGCGGTGCGAACTTCATTATGAATTCTCCTTATCGATCCGAAATCCGAACGTATGCCTTCGGATGGAAGATCGGCTTGTAGGCGGGACGGATGATCGGACCCGCGTTAACGAGCTCTTCCATACGGTGAGCGCACCACGAAACGCAACGCGCCACTGCGAACAACGGCGTATAGAGATCCTTCGGAATCCCCAGCATGTCATAGACGAATCCGGAGTAGAGGTCAACGTTGGCGCAGACATCCTCAGCCCGAGGATGATGAGCCTTGATGATCGCCGGACCGTAATCCTCGATCATCTCGAAGAGCTTCATCTGCTCTTCACGACCCTTCTCCTTGGCCAGCACGCGAGCCTTTTCCTTGAGCAGCTGCGCACGCGGATCGGAGATGGTGTAGACGGCGTGACCGAGGCCGTAGATAAGCCCCGAACGATCCCCGGCCTTCTTGTCGGCGATGCGCTCAAGGTACTTCTTCACGTTTTCCGGATTCGACCAGTCCTTCACGTTCCACATGATCTCCTCCATCTGCTTCATCACCCGCAGATTTGCACCGCCATGACGCGACCCCTTGAGCGAAAGGATTGAGGCCGCAACCGACGAATAGATATCGGAATGCGAGGAGGTGACGACATGCGTCGTGAAGGAGGAGTTGTTGCCGCCGCCGTGTTCGGCGTGAAGAATCAAAGCGAGATCCAGAGTCTCGGCCTCGAGACGCGAGTACTTGCCGTCCTCACGGGTCAGCAACAGAATGTTCTCGGCCGTAGACTTCTCGGGATCGGGATTACGGATCATCAGCGACTTGCCATCGTGATAATGCGCCTTGGCTTGATAGGCGTATGCGACGATCGTCGGAATGGAACCGATAAGATCGACGGACTGCTCAAGGCACTTCTCGATCGATATCTCGTCGGGATTGCCGTCAGGATCGAACGCATACGCGAAGAGAACTGAACGCGCGAGCGCGTTCATCAGGTCTTTCGGCGGATGCTTCATCACCGCGGTATCACGGAACGATTCCGAAAGCTTGCGATAGGAGCCGATCTTGTTCTTCCAGTCCGCAAGCTCCTTCATAGTCGGCAGCTCTCCGAACAGCAGCAGATAAGCCGTCTCTTCGTAACCGAAACGATGCTCACGCTTGTCGGCCTTGACGATATCTTTGACGTTAATGCCGCGATAATAGAGCTCGCCTGGAATCGCTCGCTTCTCGCCTTCGTCCATGACGTAGCCATGGACGTTGCCGATGTTCGTGAGCCCGACCAGCACACCGGTACCGTTATCGTTGCGAAGACCGCGCTTAACCCCGTATTTACGGTAGAGCGCGGGGTCGATATAGTCGACCTCGCGCACGGTCTGCGCCTTCTTCTTAAGCCACTTCTTCTCTAGCATTGGCGCTTAACGAAAATTGACGTTGATCACCGCCATAATCGGAAGGGCTCCGTTGGCGTTGAGGTTCAGCAGACCGATCTGCGCGCCGGCGTGGTCGTCGGAAGCGTTGAAGAGACCGACCTGGAGTCCGTTCGAATGCCCGAACACCATATTGAACACGCCGATCTGGCAACCGCCGAGATTACCCTTGCAGTAGTTCACGAAACCGACCGCTCCGCCCTCGAAATCGGCGGTGCCGACGTTGATCGCGCCGAGTGCAAGGCCGGTATTGAGACCCGCATCCCAGTTGATCAGGCCAGCCTGGATACCGGTATAGGCACCAGAGAAGTTGAAGCAGCCGAGCTCGACACCGGCGCCGTCATCCAGACCCCAGTTGACGATACCCGCGATCTGAAGCCCGTACGTGATCTTCGTGGTGAAGCTGCCGATAGGAGCGATTTCGACACCACGGAAGAAGCCGTCGATGAAATTGAAGCAGTTGAGCTGGAGCCCGTAGCAATTGCCGCGGTTGGCGCCGACAAGACCGAAGTCGAGGCCGAACGTATCAAGCGACTGTCCGTAAAGGATGTTGGCACGGACACCGTAGACGTTACGCTCGGCCCAAGGAAGCCCTAAAGGAGAGACGAGATTGATTTCGATGGGAGTAGCCCAACGCTCTTCATTAATATCGTCTTCCGCGAAGACGTTTCCGACAAGCGCGACAAGCGCGGCGGCCATGAGGAGTTTCTTCATCTGATTTATTCCTTTCGCTGGTGGTTTAGATTAGAATTCAAGGGCCTCGTAAACCATGGCGATGAATTCGCCGTAGTTCATGCGCTTCTGCTCCATGGTATCACGGTCACGGACAGTGAACGTGCCATCCTGGACCGACTGGGCATCGACGGTGATGCACCAGGGCGTGCCAGCCTCGTCCTGACGGCGATAGCGGCGGCCGATGGCACCGGAGACATCCCACTGACAGTTAAACTTCTTCTGGAGCTTCGTGAAGAGGTCGCGCGCGAACTTCATCTGCGCCTCGTCCTTCTTGATGAGCGGGAAGACCGCCACCTTGACCGGGGCGACCTTCGGGGAGAAATGCAGCACCGTACGGACATCCTCCTTGCCCTTCTCGTCCGTAAGCTTCTGCTCCTCATACGCCTCGCAGAGAAGCGCGAGCATCAGACGGTCGACGCCGGCAGACGGCTCGATGACGTGCGGGATGTACTTGCCGTCGAAAAGGTTGAGGCAGAACTTCTCGGCTGCGGCCGCAATCTCCGCCTTCTGCTCGTCGGTGAACGGAACGGACTTCCCGGCCTTCGCATCCGCAGCCTTCTGCTTGCGGTCGAGCCACTCGGCCTGGGTCTTCGCGATAAACGCCTTACGCGCCGCCTCGTCGAGCTTCTTCGCCGCCTGCTTCAGCGGATCGTCGAAGAACATCTGCGACTCGCCGGACCACTTCTGATGCTGCGTGAGGTCGAAGTCGCTGCGCGCGGCGATACCCTCGAGCTCCTGCACGCCGAACGGGAACGAGTATTCGATATCAACCGTCGCGCGGGCGTAGTGGGCGAGCTCGTCCGGCTTCTGCCAGTACTCGACGAAATGCTCGGTCGGCAGACCCACCGCATTGAGGAAACGCTTACGCTGCTCGACCCAGTACTTGTGCCAGACCTCCCAACCCCAGTCGTCCTGCACGGGACCGTTGATGTCGGGATTGTCGGCGAGCGTCACCACATGACCGTGGAGGATCTCCACCGCCTCATCAGGACGGATGAAGAACTCGAGCTCCATCTGCTCGAACTCGCGGCTGCGGAACGTGTAGTTGCGCGGCGTGACCTCGTTGCGGAAGCTCTTGCCCATCTGCGCGATGCCGTAGGGGACCGCCATACGGGAGGTCGCCGTAACGTTGTTGAACTGCGCGAAGATCGCCTGGGCGGTCTCGGGCCTGAGATACGCGACGTTCGAAGGATCCTCGATCGGACCAACGATCGTCTTGAACATGAGGTTGAACGGCTTCGGCTCGGTGAGCTCGCCGCCGCAGTACGGACAAAATTCACCAATTTCTCGACCTCGACCTCCAACCTCTACCTGTGCCTTCGGCACCGGCTTCTTCTTCTGATCGGCGTAGATATCCTTCACCTGGTCGGCGCGCATCAGCTTCTTGCAGTCCTTGCACATCGTCATCGGATCGGCGAAGGTGTCGAGATGGCCGGACGCCTTCCAGATCTTCGGATTCATGATGATCGTCGCATCGAGACCCGCGACATCCTCGCGTCCGCGGACCGTAGCCTGCCACCAGGCCTGCTTCACATTCGCCTTCAGCTCGCAACCAAGCGGACCGTAATCCCAGAAGCCGGGCATGCCGCCGTAGATCTCGGACGAGTGATAAATGAATCCGCGACGCTTGCACAGAGCCGTCAGCGCGTCGAGGGAGGACTTGTTTTCTTCTGCCATAATAATTGTTAAGCTTTTTACTTGTAAAAATTGCCGTAGGAGCGAAGCTTCGCGTAACGCGCTTCAAGCAACTCGTCAACGGATTTTCCGCAGAGTTCCTTGAGCGCCTTGAGGATCGCCTTCTTCACATTCGCGCAGGCGAGCTTATGGTTCTTCTGCGCGCCGCCCGCCGGTTCCTTGACGATCTCGTCGATCGCGCCAAGCTTCTTGAGATCGGGGGCGGTGATCTTCAAGGCCTCCGCCGCCTCCGACGCCTTCTTGCCGTCACGCCACAGAATGCCGGCGCAACCTTCCGGAGAAATCACGGAGTACACCGCGTTCTCCATCATCAGAATCTTGTCACCGACGGCAATCGCCAAAGCGCCACCCGAACCGCCTTCGCCAGTGATGACGACGACGACCGGAGTCTTGAGCCGCGAGAAGAATTCCAGCGATTTCGCAATCGCCTCGGCCTGACCGCGCTCCTCGGCCTCACGCCCCGGATAGGCGCCGGGAGTGTCGACGAAAGTCACGACGGGAAGACGGAACTTCTCGGCAAGCTTCGCAAGACGCATCGCCTTACGGTAGCCGTCAGGATTCGCCATGCCGAAATTGGCGGACATGTTCTCCTCGACCGTCGCGCCCTTGTTGTGGCCCAGGATCAAAACCTTAACCCCGTCCTTGGGCAGGGCTTTGGGGCCGCCAGAGGCCCCGCCCGTTGCAATCGTCGCCAGCCCGCCGATCAGCCCGCGATCGTCATTGACAAGACGGTCACCATGCAGTTCTTCGAAATCACTGCAGATGTACTTGATGAAATCAGCGAGATGGGGACGCTTCGGGTCCCTCGCGATCTTCACTCTATCAATTGCCTTCATGAAAGTAAAAAGTAAAAACGAAACGTGAAAAAGTGTTGTGGTTAAAACCCGAAGTAGTTCAGCATCTTCGCGAGATACGTTTTCATATCCTTGCGCTCGACGATCTTGTCGATGAAACCGTGCTTCTCCAGATACTCCGCGGTCTGGAAATCGTCGGGGAGCTTCTGATGAATCGTGTTCTCGATCACCCGACGCCCGGCGAAACCAATCAGCGCCTTCGGCTCGGTGATGTTAATGTCGCCCAGCATCGCGTAGGACGCGCTCACGCCGCCCGTCGTCGGATCGGTGCAGACGGAAATGTAGGGAAGCCCCGCCTCCTTGAGCCGCGCGATCGCCGCGGACGTCTTAGCCATCTGCATGAGCGAGAGGATACCCTCATGCATACGTGCGCCGCCCGAAGCGCAGAAGAGGATCAACGGACGCCGCTCCTCGATCGCCTGCTCACACGCGCGAGCGATACGCTCGCCGGTACCGGTGCCGAGAGAACCGCCCATAAAGCCGAAATCCATCACGCCGAGCATCACCTTGTGCCCGCCGATCTCGCACGTTCCCATCACGATCGACTCGGTCTCGCCGCTCTTCGCGATCGTCGCCTCGACCTTGTCCTTATAGGCGCCGGTGGCATCATGGAACTCGAGATGGTCAGAATACGAAACCGCACGGAAGACCTCGGCGAAAGTGCCGGTGTCGGAGACTTGCGCAATGCGCTCACGGACCGCAAGCCGACCGTGATAATTACACTTAGGGCAGATTGAGTTATTCGCCTTCCAGACGGACTTCTCAAAATGACTCTTGCACTTGGGACAAATCGCCCACAACGCCTTCGCCGGCGGAATCTTAGGTTTATCTTTCTTTTCAAACCAGGCCATAACTATATTACTCCTAGAATATCAAGGTATATTATACCAAAAATCCGCGTAAAGATACGCGGATTTTCGATAATAATCTGAAATTCAGAACTATTATTTCTCCAGTCTGACACGTGCCCACATCCATGGTTTCTTCATGATGCTGTCCGCCTTCGGATTGGGCCAGTAGAGAAGATGCTGGCTGTCCTTGAGGTCCATGACCGTCAGATAGAAGCCGAAGCCGATGTCCTTGCCTTCCGCGACTTCGTTCCAGCCGTTAAGACGCTCGGCGGGAATGAACATCTCGGAACGATATCCACGCGGAGTCTTGACGAGGTAGCTCTTGCAATCTGGCATGTCGGCTCCATCAGCGGAACCTGCCCATTTGCCAGAACTCTGCTCGCCCTTCACACGCTTGTTGATCACGTTCTGATAATCGGTCTGCTCCTTGATGTTCGCCCAATAACCGCTGAAGACGTGGTTCTTCTCGATGATCGGACAGAACCAGAGCTGATGATCGTTGATCGACCAGGGCTGATTTTCCTTGAACGCGACTCCGGGCGGAGTGGTGACCATGATCTCGAAACAGTCGGCCGCACGCCAGAAGCTGCCGGGATCGGCGGTGAAACACTTCGAGTCGTCGACGTCGAGCGCCATGTAAAGCCCCTCCTCGCTCCACGCGAAGTAGAACTTCGTCGGATCCTTGTCGCCGTTCGGACCGATCATGAAGGGATTGACGAGATACTTGTCATCCCAATCGGAAAGGTCGCCGTCGAATTTGATCTTGTCGGACATCTTGCGCATCGCCCACTTGCGCGGAATGATCGGCGCGGTATCGACCTTCATACCCTTCGAGTTGATGACGTCGAAACGCGGGATCGCGGACCTCTCGGTCGATGCGACAGGAGCACTCTTCGTGAGCTTGAAGGAGAGCGTCTTGCGCTCCTCGGGCTTCATCATACCGGTGTGGGTTTCGGCAGGCTCGACCGCCCAGCCCTCGGGGAATACACCCTTGATGAGGAAGTCCTGATCGACGGACGACTGGTTGACGATGTCGATCTTGAAGTTGCCGGCGAAGTCCGCTGCCTTGGTAAGCGTATACGCCTGCGGAACGATATCGACATCGACGGGCATCACCTTCTTGACGCCGCCGTTATCGCCAGTGACCGTGAAGCGGAGCGTCTCGCGCCCGAGACCGGCGGGACCGGTGACGTCGAAGCCTTCCGCGGTCTTCTCCGCGATCCACCCCTTCGGCGGCTGCACGGTGTAATTGAACTTGTCGTTGCCGGCGAGCTTCAACTTGATCGGTTCTCCACCGACGTTACGGACGTAGAAGTCGCTTTCGATATCCATCTTGGCCTGCTTGAGCCAGTCGCTGTTCGGATCGAGCCCGACATACCAGGTGCCGCCGATCTCAAGCTGACGCTTGCCCTTCTCAAGCTTCTTGCCGAACATGTCATAGACCTGTTCGCACTTCTCGTCGTTGATCGTGAGGTCAGGTCCGTCCTTCTTGATCTTGTACGCGAGCGCGACGATCTTGCCGTTCGCCTTCACGATCTGCGCCATGTGGTTCTCGTCGAGATTCGCCGTGCCGATGTATTCCTCGAGATAAGGCACGAAGTGCGCGAGCGCGGAGAACGCCGCAGCGGACGGCTTCGGATTGCGACGACGGTCGAAGATGCCGCAACCGGCGAAGAAGTAGGTGGGATTGTCGGTATTGTCATCGTAGTACCAGTACCAGAACATCTTCTCGACGCCGTTGCCCATGCCGATGAGCCACTTGCGCTGCAGGTAAGCGGCCTGCTCCATCTCGGAGACCGGCTGACCGGCGAGCGTATCCCAGCCCCACTCGGTGACCCAGAGCTCGCGGAACTTGCCGTCACCGCAGGCGGCGCGCTTCCAGTTACGGAAGCAGTCGCGGAGATACTCCTTCTTGGCTTCGGACATGCCGGTGTTGGCGTTGCCCTTCGAGTATTCCGGGGTGTCCTTGCCGCAATAGCGGTGTCCGTTAACGACGTCGATGTTGCGGAAATAACCCTTGTCGACGAGCTGCTTCGTGAATCCGACGTAGATGCCGGCGAGGCCCGGAGAGACCGCCTTGGCATCGGGACGGCACGCGTGAACGATGTCGCCGAACGCCTGGCAGTAGTTGCCGTAGGAGTCGATATCCCCCCAAATCTTGCCGTCGCACTCGTTGTCGAGTTCGAACGCAGAAAGGTTGTTAAATGTCGCCGTGGCGAGCGCCATCTGACGGATCCACTCGAGATCCGGCTTCTGCCTGCCCTCCTGGCCTTCCGGAACCGGCGTCTTGAAATTGACCGCGCCCATAAGACACGGAAGCGTCTTCAAGCCGACGTCCTCGGCGAACTTACAGATCTTCGGATACCACGGCCAGCCGGCGTACTTGCCCTCGCCGCGCGCGCGAAGCATCCACCCCCAGGTGAAGGCGTAGTCACGCACCCAGGTGAATCCGAGCCGCGCGAACTTCTCGTAGCCGACGTAACCACCGCCATGGACGTTGATGCCGTAAGGCGAGGACTCCTTCTGTTCCTCGGTGAGCTTCTGCGGCTTGAGAACAACGACATAACGCGTCTTGACCGTAAGCGGCTTCGGAAGGCCCGAAACCTTGACCTCAACAGTGTACCCGCCGGGTTCGGTGCAGGGAAGATCGAAGGTCGAGGAGACGCCGTCAAGCATCTTCATCGAAGGAATCGCAAGTTTGGTCTCCTTGCCGTAGGCGTCGATGACCTTCGCGTCAAAGGAGATGTCAAGCTCCTTACCGATCCAGCTGCCGCCGGAAACACGGACCTCGGGCTTGTCCTCTCCGTAATAGAACGTATTGCCGATCACTGGGAAGCTGACGTCGAAATCATAGCCACGCTCGTTCTCGGGAATATCGCCCATGTCGGTCCAAAGGCGAAGATCATAAAGGTCGAACATCCGGTCCACCGCCTTGGGATTGTTGCGGTCGCCCCAGTTGTGCGTGCTAATCGGCTCGAGCTTGACAGGGTAACGGATCGGCACCTTCACGTTCTTGCCGTCCTTGTCCTTGCCTTTGACCTCGGACGGGAACTCCATGACGAATTCCTGCCACTCGGTGGAAAGCTTGAACTTGTCCTTCTCCCCCGCGCCGGGAGCACGCATCGTAAGCCCAAACTTGTTGGTGTTGGCGTCGACGCACTCGAAGGACATACCCCAGCTCTTGTCGTTGCCGAGACGCGCCCAGCCCGTAAGCTTCACGGGCTTGCCGGGCAACTTGCTCGGTTGCAGCTCACAGTTCCAGCCGCCGAAGGTGTTGGCAGGATAGTTGACTTCGAGACGCAGAGTCTTCCCATTCGCGTTCGGCAGACACTCCGGACGCTCGTCAAGCGCCACCACCTTGCCGCCGACCGTGACCCAGTCGCCGACCTTCCAGTTGTTGAGCTCGGGGTCTCCGATGTTCCTCGAAACGATCAACGATTCCGCTGACGCGACCAAAGCCGCGAACAGCACCGACAGGACTACATGTAGTTTCATTCAGCTCTCCTTAAAAGATTGACAGCGAACATTATACCATAAAGAACATTCACATAGGGAATAAAATTATTGCTCATACATATCCGAGAATCCGGACACATAATACATAAAGGCAGATACCGACGAAGTGCCGCGAACAAGCGTTGCCGACTCCGTCAAGAGCCTAGCAATCTCCACCGCCGCCGAATTCGGGAACTGCAGAACCTTCGGATCCCACGCCTCCTCCTGGATGCGGATAACCTCACGCATCGGTTTCGCCGCCGGCCCGAACTGCCGACGGCAGAACTCATCGTAAATCGCGTCGACATCCACGTCTGGATTCCAAAGACACCGCATCCACACGTACATCGTGATCGAGAACCTAGGGAAATCGTCCTTTCCACCGCAGATGAAACTGCCCACGATATGCTCGCGCATACGCCGGTAATGAGCGGACACCGTCTTGCCGTAGACATAAGCCGCTCCGGTATACTCGGCTGGCCAGCAGCTGTAATGCCAGTTCGCAACCTTCCGTCCCGTCACTCGCTCCCAGTCGAGAATGATCCCCTCCTCGCGCTCACGGACCCGGTCCCATTTGAACGCGGCGAGTCCCGACATCGAACAGACCTCGGCCTGCACGTTCGTGCCAATATCCGTGCCCGAACACGGCGGCATCACGTAATTCCAGTACGGCAAGACGCTTATGCGGTAATCAGGATGATGCACCTCCATATATTTCACGAACCGCGGCAGAAACCTCTCCCACATGACCGTGGAAGCATCACCGGTGACATTGCCGAAATGCCGCTTCATCGTCCTGCACCACTTGCACCTGCAGTCATAAAGGACATCCCACGGCGAGACGGAAACCGTCTTGCGTTTGCGATCAACAACCCGTGCAAACCTATCGCCGCCCGCAATATCCGCGTCAACACGACGACAATACTCATCAAAGCCTTCCGGCGATCCGTAGCAGAAACCGTCGTCAGTAGTATGGCAGCGCGCCCAACGATCAAAAGTCCCGCCCCCCTTCGCGACGCGAAGCCAGTTAGGATTCCCGCGGGCGGAATAACGACGGAGCGAGAACACCGGAGCGTCGGAATAATCCAGCGACGGAACCACCAGAGCTTCACGCTTCGGCACACTGCAGCCACCCTCACCATCCCAGTAGTGACGAACCCCGAGGACACGCTCGCAGAAATCGTAAACGGCAAAATCGGAACGTCCGATGAAATTCACGCCTCGATCACCGACCTCGACCGCAAACCGATCTCCGTCATCTGGATGCGGGATATAGAAGCACCGTTCAAACGAATTGCTTACGCCATCCGGCAGCAGGTAACGTTCGAATTCGACCCCGAACATGGCTTCCAGCGCCATCGCAAGATAACCGGCGGCAAGCGATGCGCGCTCGTCGTCTTGATATACGATCTTCAATGAGGCGGCGGACTCCCTATTGATGACAAGCTCACCCCCGTCGTCATCCATCCTCACGTTCTCCGCCGCCAACGGCGTAAGATCACGCGCATGGAGTCCGGCGAAGCCGACACCCCCAGCGACCGCCTGATACGAAGCCGATACAACCAGCAGAAAAGACAAAACCGCTTTCACCGCCCCACCCCTTTCGAGATCTCCACTCAATCTGCGATGCGCTCCGCGCCATCACATTCCTTTACCAGCATCGAAACGCGCGCCTCCGCCTTGTCCATCGGCAGCGTCTTCGCGGCGGACGACAGATGGGCTCCCACATCGCAGCAACAGGGCCGACGCATCTTAAAGGCGGACGCCAGACGAAAGCAATGGCATAATTCAGTCATTATTGAAATTATACCAAATTCCGGAGCCATGCGATAAAAACTGATCACTACGATTTCGGCGCCTACGACTGAAAAACCAATTCCCGGGGCCGCGCAGGCGTCAGACACAACTTCGACGTTTCTCCCACGCGTTAGCCCTCATGCCCAAGGGAAAGGAGAACGAACCGCCCCAACTCAGGCACGCAGCCCATCCCGGGAACCGAAGCTTTCGCTTACATGGATACAAACGAACTCCACCCCGCAAATATTACATCCGCGGCACATCCGCCGGTCACGAAAACGCAAAATTCGCCATTGCGCATCGCGGAATAAATATGGTAAAATATAGCTGATCTCAACCGAAAGGTAGGGATCTTCGAGAAGCGGAGAAAGTTCTTCGCCTTAAGTGACGGGGAGAGATCCTCGTCACTTATGATTTTGAGGACATGGAAGAAAGAACATTGAGCGTATTCGTTGACGAATCGGGGCGTTTCCAATGCCCCGACATCGCGTCGCGCTTTTACATCATATCGCTTGTCCTCCATGATCAGAGTTCCAAGATAGACAAAGCCGTGCGCGGGCTTGATACCTCGTTTCGCGCCATGCACCTCAACAACGTCTGCTTTCACGCTGGGCCGCTTATCCGCCAAGAGAAGTCTTACGCCGTCCTTGACTGGGAGTTCCGTTATCGCATCTTCGCCGCCATGATGGCATTTGCCCGCAAGACCAATTTCAAATTTCACTGCCTGACCGTCGACAAGAAGTTCTGCAACACGCCCGACCAGATTGTGAAAGAACTCGGAACCTTGCTTTCCGACTTCATCAACGGCAACAGTTATGATTTCGGCCAGTTCGACCGCATCAAGGTTTACTACGACTGCGGACAGTCACCCGTCACCAACCTTCTACATCAGAATTTCGTTGCAAAACCGGGTCGCTAAATCGAGTTTGCACAAGCCGTCAAGCCGGAAAAGTATCGCCTCTTCCAACTTGCCGATCTCGTTTGCACACTCAAATTGATCGAAACCCGTCTCTGCAACAACCTTCCGATGACCGATTCCGAATATACATTGTTTGGTGGTCCGCGCAAGTTCAAACGCAGCATCCTGAAGTTCATCAAGCAGAAGGAAATCTAACCTTCTCCGTTAGCCGCAAACTGACTCAGCGAGAATCGCGGCACTTCCGCCGCGACAGCACGGTATGACGAGCAAAGACGCAGTCGGAGTGCGTCCGTAACAACACCCACCGCCAACCATCCATCCGCTCGCAAGTTCTCACTTTCCCAAAAAGTGAGAATCATCGTCTACCGCTATACGGGGCGCGCCTCGCGCCCAGGAATCATATGGACCGGGCTTTCAGCTGACAACCGACGACATTTACTACCAAGGCGCCTACGACTGAAAAACCAATTCCCGGAGCCGCGCAGGCGCCGGACACCACTCCGACGTCTTCCCCTCGCGTTAGCCCTCATGCCCAAGAGAACGGAGACACGACTGAAACTCAGGCACGCAGCCTATCCCGGGAACCGAAGCTTTCGCTTACATGGATATAAACGAACACCACCCCGCAAATATTACATCCGCGGCACATCCGCCGCGCAACTGCATCAACGCGTCAACAAACCACAACCCCTAATTCCGATTCGGATTCCACATTAGCGACCGACATGGAGCTCCTTATTTAACCCGTTTCGCTGTCATGCCGACGATCCGATAACTCCCAGCGCCGCCGATCTTCATTGTATGAAGCTCAGTAGTATCTCTGGCTTTGAGCTCATACTGATTTCTAAATTTGAAATAAAAGTTCCCCAGTGGTATCTCTCGCCAAACAGCGCCCAACTCTTTTGCCATATGTCGAACAAAATTCCAATACTTTATATCATTTTCATCTCGGACGCGAAGATTCGACATCGACAACGAACCAGCAGAGGCATCCATTGTAATCACGCTGCCAACCAATACGCTGAGAATTTCAAAGTACGGAACTCTCCCGCTGTTAATTTTAATGCGATCCTTATATTTAATCTCAAGCCAATTTTGATTGGCATTGATCTTATCGGCGAACTGATCCATTAAACACATGGTGCGCGTGTCACGATCCAGCTCGAAACTCATGCAAGGAACCGGCTTGTCTACTAGTCTATCCCTAATGATGTAAGCATCATCTTTACCTGGTGGTTGCGCAAACAACGGCAAGCCGTCCAATATCGAACATTCCTTACCATCGCAAGAAGAAATGCCATCGAATTCCCAACCGCTTTCAACTTGAAAAGCGGGCAGCATCGGCCCAAATTTTCTTTTCCGCCTCTTTGCCATATTCCTGATCAACTATTCGCTCCGCATTGTGCCAGAAGATCATCGTAATTCGTGACGACATGGTATTTGAACTCGCCGCCGGAGAGCGCCTTGAAGTGCTTTTCGGCATAGCTGATCTTCGCCTGCTCGATCTTGCGAAGCTCCATGCCTGAAAGCGAGCCCTTCGTCTCGGCCACAAAGTACAGATACTTGACCTTGCCCTTCTTGAACGCAACCGCCCAATCCGGATTGTAGTCGCCAACCGGAGTCGGAATCTTGAAACCGCTCGGCAGTTTCGCAAACACCTCAACCTCGTCGGCATTGTCCAGCTCCCGTGCGAACTTGCGTTCGCCCTTGGAATCGCTAAGCAGGTAATCGTAGATGTGCTTCTTCAGCGTCTTGCCGTCCTCGCGGATCGGCACCATCAGTTCCGGCGCAATCTTGTCCGCTGCGAAAATGTTGGAGTCAAAGGTGTCCTCCAGCTGCTTATACTCGATGCATTCGACGAAAATCGACCCCATCTGTTCCTTGATGATGCGAATGCACTCGGAGATGAACTTCTCGGGATTCCACGCGAACTGCTCGAACCTTGCCGTCATCATCCCCTTCAGGATCGCGGCAACCGTCTTCCGCGTCAAAGTCGTCGCCGCAGCAATCTTTCCCACAAGGTCGTACTTCGTGCCGCTCTCAATCGCCTTGGCGTCCATCTCGGCCACCCGGCTCTTCGACTCGACGATTCGGTTTCCAGAAACCTGGCTTCCGGTCCGGACGGTGTAAGTGATCTTTGGAATGCAAATCTCCTTGTTCAACGCATCAACGGACTTTTTCACCAGTTCCGCGGAATCGAACTTCACGGTGTAAACGGTCTTGTGGTTGATGCGTTTCCACAACTCCACGAACTCCGACTTCTTGATGTTGGCATTCGGTGCAAGGTTCTTCGGCTGCCGAGTAAGCATTCCCCTCTTCACCGCCGACTTATCATAGACACTCGACACCAATTGAATCAACGACTCCCGCCACTTCTCAATGCCCTTCAACGATTCCGGCAGTTCGGCGATCGAATCGGACTCCTTATCCTCACTCCACTTCGGTGTAATCTGATCGTCATCGCCAATGTAATCGTTCTTGTTTAGCCAATGGTTTATCGCCTTCGCCTCTGCGGCAGTGATGATATGGATAGTGTTCGCAATAGTCTCCCCGCCAGCACTTTCAAGCACCACGGTCTCAGTGATTTTAAGCTCACGGTCCTTGAAGAAATCTGCATCCGCAAGAAGAGGACGCCGCGCACACGACTCCATGATCTCGCTCTGGAGCCCACTCACGTAATCGGCAAAGCCCTCGTTGGCGATAATCGTCAGAATGTTCGTGGCGTGCACAGTCGCCGGATCGTCCTGCCGATCGCCCGTAGAATTAACACACAGCCGGAGACCTCGTCCAATCTCCTGACGCCGCGCCACCGCATTGCCAACGTCCGGCTTCTTCAGCGGACAGATAACGAACACGTTCGGATTGTCCCATCCCTCGCGAAGCGCCGAATGGGAGAAGATGAACCGCACCTTCTCGTCAAGAGAGAGAAGCCGTTCCTTGTTCTTGAGAATGAGGTCGTAGGCGTCCACATCCTTCTCGCCACCGTCACCGCCACGCCGTCCCTCGCTCGAATCGCGGAAACGGTGGTGCTTGTCCTCCGCGAAATATCCAGCATGCGTATCCGCGGCGGAAATGCCGCGCCAGTAGGCCTTGAGCGCATCATCAGTAAACAGGTCTTCCTGCTGTCGGACAAGTGCCGCGTATTCCTCCTCGAACACCTTGGCATACTCGCCGGATGTCCCAGCATCGTCATTGCCGTAGACGCGATACTTCGCCACTTCATCAATGAAGAAAAGCGTAAGCACCTTGATTCCTTGTGCGAACAGCTGACTCTCCTTCTGAAGATGCGCCTTGATCGCCTCACGAATCTGGATGCGACGAAGCCTCGCTTCGCTCACATTTCCAAGCGCCTTTCCCGGTACCAGTTCCTTGCCGTTCTCAAACACTACCTTGCCGTAGCCGTCCTTGGCGTTCAGTTCGACGACCGTATAGCCTTTCGCGTACGCGTCGAGCTTACCGGACATAGTGTAAAGGTCGTCGCCCTTTCGGACAACCCGTGTTTCCATGTCAATCGAGCCGTCCCGCTTCTGCCGTTGGATCTCGATGATAGCCTCGGGCTCGTTCTTCGCGGGCCGCACCTCGCTCAGATAGACATATGGCGTATTGCCCGCGCGGTTCGTGACGTCAATGCAAATGGGCTCGATCTTCTTGACGAGCTTCTGGTCGAAGGCGTCGATGGCATCCAGCTTGTAAACGAGATTCCGCAGGGTCTTGTGCGTCGCCGAGTAACGGAGAATGAAAAGCGGATTGAACTTCGGCAGCATTTCCTGCGTTGCCGCACCCTCCATCTTCTGCGGCTCGTCGAGGATCAGGATTGGACGATTCGCCGCAATGAGGTCGATGGGCTTTCGGCTCCCGAACTCATCCAGAGCCATGAAGATTCGCCGCGCATCCGCACCTCTCGCGTTGAACGCCTGCACGTTCATCACGATGATCTGGATGTCTGGATTGGTCGAGAAGTCGAGGATGTCCTGCGGACGAGACGAATTGTAGATGAAGGTCTTCGCCGTCTTGCCGTAGTCCGCAAAGAACTTCTCCGCTGTGATGTCGATGGACTTCTTGACGCCCTCGCGAATCGCGACGCCTGGCACGATGATGATGAACTTCGACCATCCGTAACGCTTGTTCAACTCGAAGATAGTTTTCGTGTAGACGAAGGTCTTGCCAGTGCCCGTCTCCATCTCAACCTCAAGCTCGACAATCCCGGATGCCAACAGCGAGCGATCAAGATTGTTCCGCCCCTGCACAGTGTGCAGATTCTTCAGCAGCAACGATCCATCAATCTTGATTTCGGCATTTGCATACCCGACATCCGGCGGATCGTCCTCAACACCGAGTTCCATCTGCTCGAGTCTGACAGGTTCAATACCCAAATCAAGATTCTCCTGTCGGATTGTCGAGCCGAAGACTGGCTTTGGCGCCTTCCGTCCCGGATCGACCGTATAGACCGTCGGATCATAATACGGCTGTCCCTCGAACACATCACAAACCGCCGCGGTCGCGTCGATCTGGAACTGCTGGTCTTTGAACTTAAGCTTCATCAGATCACCGTAATCGTCGTGTTGGGTGAGAACTGCTTGAAAATCTGGGCGAGATTGATTCGAGCGGAATCGCTCTCGAAGAGATCGTCACGGAAGAACGCCAGCGCGGGGTGGAACTTCGCCAGCGCCGTGAAGAACTTCTCCGTCATCTTCGCCTTGGCATCAAGACAGGCGACCAGCGCCGTGTCCGACACGAAAAACACCTCATTGCCCTCGACTTTTTTCTTCTCGATTTTGTCCGAAAGCGAAAGCTTCGATTCGAGCAGAATCTGAAAGAGCAAGTCCTCGCTCGTGCGATCCTCCTTAATCCTCGAGAGCCCCAGCGTCTGCTGCTGCGTCCCACTCGCCGTCTCGGACGCATCCTCCAGCGACGACGAATCAAGCTTCAACACACGGAATCCGATGTCAAGGTTCGGTGCGGTAGTCGCATTCGCTTCCGCAATCTTCTTTCCTGCACGGCGAATCCGCTCCTTGCCGATTTCGCAGATGTTCTTGTAGCCCGCCTTCGCCGCCTCGCTGTCTTCCGCACACGGCTCCGGCAACTGCACCAAAATATACTTACGGCTTCCGCCATCTTCCGCATTAAGCTGCATCACTGCATGAGCAGTGGTAGCTGATCCAGAGAAGAAGTCAAGGACAATTTCATCCTTCAACGATGCTGATGCCATCGCCTTACACACAAGCGCAGTCGGTTTTGGGTATGAAAACAAACCACTCTTCCCAAACAATGCTTCTATTTCCTCATCCGCATCTTCATTCTTGCCTTTCTCAATATCCCAATGATGATTATCAACCTTCCCGTCTTCATCGGTGCGATATCGTTTTTCTTTTGGGAACCCATTGCTATTAATATAGATGTTGTCATCTTTCATTGCAGCAGAGAACTTTCCATTCTCATCTGTGAGACAATATCTTGCAGATAACCGTACATCGTTTTTCGTTCTCCCCGAGACAATTTCCGTAGAATCTAGATATTCAACATCCAAATCCGAATTCTTTCCAGCTTTGTACACTCGCTTTTCAATGATGTCCAACTCACATCTTGTCCCAGCTTTTATCACATAAGTCCGAATCTTCTTTCCACCCTTAACAACCGGATAAACAGCATAAGACCCCCTCTCGTCTTGATGCATCTCTGCAAACTCTTGAACCAACTTAAATGTATGTACTTTGTAATAGGCTACGACAAACTCATACGACAATGACATTGTTACTCCAGCATTGTGCGGCTTCCGATTCTTTCGTCTATGAATAATGCCCACTCGATTTGACTGACCAAATATTGAATCACACAATGTAATTAAATTTGATACCTCATGATCATCTATGCTTATAAAGATAATGCCGTCATCCCGTAGCAACTGCCGCGCGAGCTTCAAGCGCGGATACATCATCGAACACCAGTTGGAATGGTAGCGCGCTTCGGATGAATCATTCACCTCGAAGCGGTTGCCGTCATCGTCGAATGCGCCCGCGTCACTTTCAAGTTCCTTCTGCGTCAGGGAGAAGCGGTCGCGATAGACGAAATCGTGTCCCGTGTTGTAGGGCGGGTCGATGTAGATCATCTTCACCTTGCCCGCATAGTTCGTCTGCAGGAGCTTCAGCACCTCAAGATTGTCGCCCTCGATGTAGAGGTTCTCGGTCGTGTCGAAGTTGACCGACTCGGCGCGGCACGGGCGCAGCGTCTTATTGGTCGGCGTGCTTGCCGCCGCCTTTGCCGCCCGCTTTCCCGGCCAGGTGAACTCATAGCGTTCGACATTCCCCTCAATGGGCTTCGCCGAGCATTCCTGCTTCAATGCCTCGACGTCAATCACAACACCATCAGGACCTTCCGTAACAACGCCCGGGAAAAGCGCCTTCAGCTTCTCCAGATTTTGCTTCGCCAAATCCGGCGACTCGCACTTCACCTTCTCGAATTCAGGCACCTTGGACATAATCAATCTCCTTTTGAAGCCGTTGCTTTTCTTTCGCAAGCTCATACTTGCGATTGAGTTGCTTTTCCTTTGAAAGTTTCTTCTCGAAATCCGCTAGTTCCGCCCGAAGCGACTCTACCACGTAATGCCGCGCATCAAAGTCCTTCAGCGGCTCGCCCGGTCTTACCGCCATCCCCGCCAGCTCCGCGGCAAGATGGATGAGCAGCGACTCCAGCGTCGTCACACCCGACGGCATCTGCAAATCCGATGCGGAACGTGCATAGCGGAAGACCGCGCTGTCCCCATACAAGATGCCGCCCGACATCTTCGGATAGATCGCCGTCTCAATCAGCCCGCCCTCCTCGTCCGTCACGCGGAAAATGCACGGATTTGGAATGCGCAGGTTCAGCATCTCCAACACGGACGAACGGACGCGAAGCGACGCACCAGCTTGCTTAACCGCAAGGTCGATGACCTCGATTTCGGCGACTGTCTTCGTCGCCGCAAGGCCGATTGTCTCCGGTGCGAGCTTGTAACTCCAGACAATGGACTTGATGAGCGCCCCGAACCGCCGCGGAACGCCCTGCTTCTGCAAGGCGGCAAACGGTATCTTCTTACCGAACGCGGCACTCTCGGGAAAGACGATCATTTGACCACAAAGAACGCCATCAGTTCAAAGGCGTCGAGATTGGAGCAATCACCCGCGAGGGCGGTTGTCTCGGTTGAGTTGAAAAGAGAGTCGATGTCGCTCTCGCACTTCTTCTCGGCGATGGACGAAATTGCCGCGGTCAGGAGCGCAGAATACTTCTCCATCCTGAATCCGTCCTTCGTTTCGCGGTTGAATTCGCGGCAAAGCTCGCCCAAGGGCTGCGACCGGCCCTCGCACCCCTTCCGCAGCAACTCGATGATTGATTTGCCCTGCGTCGAGTCCTTGACCACCGCGCCGTCCATCGTGAGATAGACCGCGTAGAACGGATGAAAGTAATTCGCCTCGTTGCGCAGCTTCTCGTCGCGATTCCGCAGGAAGAACACCACGCCCGGCACCAGCCCCTCGTCCGGATTCGCCGCGACCACGGCGTTGATTCCGGGCGGCAGGTTGTCCATCGCCGGATGCTGCTCCATGTACTTCTTGAGAGCCAAGGCATATTCGTTCAGACCGAGATCCGTGATCGACACGCCCGTCTTCAGCGATTCCATGTCGATGATCTCGCCGCCCTTCATGCGCCCGAGCGGCTCGTCACGGAAGGAGATGTCGTCGTCCTCTGCCAGCGGATTGTCATACCCCGTTCCGGCGACATTGACCGCCTGCATCCTGTTCTTCACGCGATCCGTGAGGTCGATGTACTCGTTGAGGGCGATGTCCGGCCAGAAGTTGACGAGCTGCACGGACTCGTTACGCGAGCCGATGCGGTCCACGCGCCCGAACCGCTGGATGATCCGCACCGGATTCCAATGAATGTCGTAATTGACGACCGTATCGCAGTCCTGAAGGTTCTGGCCTTCCGAAATGCAGTCCGTGCCGAAGAGGATGTCGATGCGCTCGCGGTCACGGTTGAAGTCGGGACGCTCCTTCGAGATCGGCGAAAAGCGGGACAAAATCTCCTGAAAGTCAGAGTACGCGCCCTGCACCGTGCAGCGCGGCGAGTTCTTCCCCGTCACAATTCCCAAGTCAAGATGCAGTTCTCCGTCGTGGAACTGCGGCGCGAGATTCTGATAGAGGTATTCGGCGGTATCCGCGAACGCCGAGAAGATCAGCACCTTGCGATTACCGTCCTCACCCGCTGCCTCAACCTTCTTCCGGATGATCTCGCTAAGCCGCTGAAGCTTCGCATCGTGCTCGGGATCGATGGACGCGATCTTGTCAAGAATGTCCTCGAACGCCGCAATGTCCTCCTTCAAATCCCGCTTGTAGGACTCGATGTCAAGGTCGGCGATGTCAATCGCGTGCTTGCCCACGGAAAGCGAGGTCAGCGCATCCTCGTCGTCCATTCCCTCGACCTCGGGATTGTCCCCGACCTCGATCCTGCCGCCCTGCTCCAGTGTCTTCAGCAGTTCCTGATTCTTAAGCAGAATGCTTGTGAGCGTCTTGCGGAAGGAGAAGACGGAACTCTCCAGCCGTTTCAGGACATTGATGACCATCAGGTTCTTCAGCGTGAACTCGCGGCCCTCCTGGTGGATCGTTCCGCCGCGGCGCGTGTGCGTTGCCGTCATCGCGTCATAATGCTCCTTGCGGCTCGGCAGGATGTACTGCGTCGGCGTATAGACGCAGAACTTGCGAGCGATGAGCGCGTCGTTGAGCTCCTTGATCTTCACCGCATTCGGGTCGATTGAGATCGGACACTGCTCGCTTTGCGCCGGAAGGTGCTGTGGAAACTTGCCGATGGCGTTCGTATTGTAAAAACGCTCGATGTGCTTGCGGCTACGGGCAATCGTCACGGCGTCCAGCAGTTCGAGGAAGTCGGACGGCAACGCCTTGAAGAGCGCTTCGGCCGTGCGCGGACCCGTCTCGTCCTCCGACCAATTGCGAAAGGCGTTCTCGGCATCGCGGAAGATTGCCTCCACCGTTCGACCGTCCGCACCCAGCTTGCGGTCCATCTCATTCGCCCCGCCGCCGTAGGCAAGGCGCAACTGGTTCTTGAGATCGTTGAAGCGGTTGTTGACCGGGGTCGCCGAGAGCATCAGCACCTTCGTCTTCACGCCCTCGCACATGACTTTGCGCAACAGCGCCTGATAGCGCGTCTCACGGTCCAGGTACTGTCCCTTATCATTGCGGAAGTTGTGCGACTCGTCGATTACCACGAGATCGTAACCGCCCCAGTTCACGCGGGAAAGGTCAAGTCCGTTCGATTCGCCGCGCTCGCGCTGGATATCCGTATGGCAGAGGACGTCATAGCGCAGCTTCTCCGCGGCAAACGGATTGTTCTTGTAGGTCGGCTTGTTGTAGACGTTCCAGTTCGCCTCAAGCTTCTTCGGACAGAGGACAAGCACGTTCTTGTTCCGAAGTTCGTAATACCGGATGACGGCGAGCGCCGTGAAGGTCTTGCCGAGACCGACCGAATCGGCGAGGATACAGCCGTTGTACTTCTCAAGCTTGTTGATGATCGCGATTGCGGCATCGTGCTGGAAGTCGAAGAGCTTCTTCCAGACGGCGGACTCCTCGTAACCGACTGCCGCGTTCGGCATGTTGTCCGCGTCAAAGTCCTTCAGCGCCTCCTCGAAGAGATGCTTGATGACAAGAAAATAGACAAGCTCGGGTTCGTTGTCACGGTAGACATTCGATACGTATTCGGACAGAAGCTCCGTCACGTCGCGAAGGTTGCCGTTCGCCCATACCTCCTTGAAGCGCGTACGGTAGGTGTCGGTCGCCGCGCCACCCGTGCGAAGTGAAATCGCCGCGGCAAACTGTCCGCGTTCATAGCCAAGGGCATCCGAGGTGAAACCCTGAAACGGAACGTAGACGACATTCCCGGCCGAGGTCTCGACGATGAACATGTCCTGAATCTGTCCGAACTCGGCAACGGACATGAACTTGACGCGTCCCTTCCGAATCCATTGTCCGCACCGCTTGGCAATGGCCTTCTGCATCAGACGGTTTCGAAGCCGGATCTCGTACTCGCTCCCCAAAAGCGACGCCTCGCCGACTCCGGGAATGAAGAACTCGCGCCGCTCTTTCTTCAGCTTCTCCTTGACGGCATCCTGCGGCACAAAGGCCGGAGCAGTAAATACAAACCGAATCTCTTTAACCGACTCCAGCTCGTCGGCAAGATGCTCGAACGCCGAAAGCGAAAACCCGGTAGACGCCACATACACACAGGCATCCGAACCAAGGAACCCGGCAATATCATCACCCAATCGGCAACTTACGTTGTCGATGATCTTCGGCACGTCACCGCCAAACTTCACTGCGTCCGCCAATTAGATGCAACCATCGTTCGCCGCCAGGGGAATTTCGGCGACGCAATTTCGGCGGCATAAAAAAGCGTGCCTCGTTCGAGATATCTCAAGCAAGGCACCGCTAAGAGCCCGTTACGGAATATCAAGAACGGGCACGCAGAACGGGCACACAATATGGCATAGGTACAAATGCACCTATGGTGTACAGGCCTGCGCAGCCACATCCTTGCTCCGCAACAGAAATTAGCGGTTTTTGCTTGAAGCAAAAAATGCGCTTACGCACATTTGATGGTGGTGACAATATTCGCGATAAAGCGCCTTGCCACCGATATCAAAGATCAAGTCATCGACCAACAGATTCAACCATCAGTCTTTGATAAGGTTATTATACCAAATTTCATTTCCAATTTGAACAGCCGTTAACGCCATAAACATGAATGGCGAGTATGAGAAAACCGCACGTCAAGCACTACAAAACATCACGTCCATCAGAACGGGATGTCGTCGGGGGTGGCGGAGGACTGGTCGTCGAGAGCGGGTGGAGTTTTAGTGGAATCGGGCCAGTCGTCGAGAAGCTGGTTGGTGCGGTAGTCGAGAATCTGAGATGTCTCAGTACTGACACCATGATGAGCATGAAGATTAATCTTCACTTCCCAATATGCCTTATAGTCAATACTCCGGATATCGCCCCTGTACATGTATATCGATCCGTCAAGGTAACTGTCGAACGAAGCGTAGGTGTCCTTATAATCGATGCCCGGGAACGCCTGTTCGAACACGGCTATCGACTGGACACTGATATATTCCTCCAGTGTACGAGCTTCCGGTTCGTGGTCTTCCGAAAAAGACCCGATGAGATCCTCCTGACCATACGAAGTGTCGTCAAACGACTCCGGGAACAGCGATTCAAATTTCGGCCAACGATATCCGTCAATATTCTTCATACAAGACCAAATTATATGCCTAATCCAGAGAGCGAATTACGGACCAGCAGATCATTGACATCGTATATATTCCAAATGTGGTTATCAATCGCATAGATAAAAGCCGCATCAAGCGGAATAGTGTCAGAAAAGGCGTAACCCGCGGACTTCATCAACAGATCGGCATCGGCGCGATCGAGCTGGAGCCCGATACAGAACTTCATCACGGTCTTCTTGTCCGCAGTCTCGTCGTCATAAGACGTAATGCGAGAATATATCTGACGGCTCACTCCTGCACGCGTATACGCAATCTTGCCGCATCCGTCACAACGCTGCTTCACATACATCAGGAGTCGCGCTGGAAAGCTCAACACCGTCGCCTTAAGATTCGGCTTCTCACGTTTCGGACATATCGATCTGCTCCACCACGCATCACTAGGCCCAGAAATGGAACCCGGGTCGGACTTATACCTGATATCATCTGACACTATCGTCTTATGACGAATCGATTCTTCCTCTTGCGCATTACGACTCTGGCTCTCCGCTTCATCACGGGCCTTCTCCGCAACAATGGCCTCCGCAACCACGGTAACACCGCGGGCTAGGTCATCATTTCCAGCCCGCGGCGGCATCGTCGGTTCCTCCGCCAGCCAATCAGCGATCTTTTCAAATATGCTCATGCAAATATTATACCATCACCTTCATTTACTGCAACCAATAAGGTTCACGACGCCCCTCGCAGACGAACGGAAATCCCATCGGAGCATCCACATACGTGTCGCTTCGATATCTCGCCCCAAACGTATTCCCGCTAATTTGCGCCAGCTGCGAAAACCGACTACCGCATGAGCCGCACTTGTAAACATTCCAACCGTTAAACATAGACTAGTCGCACCTCCATATTGGTCCTCTCGGCTCAATTATACCAAACATACCTCATCACAAATACAACAATTCACATTTGTCAATCCAGAATTGACAATTGAGCTCTCATCACAAATAACGAAAAGCCCACAAGACAATCAACGTGAACACAAATGAAGAACACGGCCAAAAACCTGGAAAATCGGGAAAATGAAAAAAGGCCCTTAAAAAAGGCCTTTTCCCGCTTATTGATTGGCTCGGGCGGCTGGATTCGAACCAGCGACCAATTGATTAACAGTCAACTGCGCTACCACTGCGCCACGCCCGAACTTTCTCAACTGGGCAATAGTATATCAAAAACGGTGCGCCCTTGACAAGGGGGTATTTTAGCTGGGGAAAGTGTACAATGCCGTGAGTCAAATTGGAAAGGCAAGCTGTCGAGGTGGAG
>CAMGEN010000003.1:0-83508 GCA_946055075.1 uncultured Verrucomicrobiota bacterium
GCAGTCGATTCCGGGAACTTCCCGACCTCGACATACGCGTCAAAGAGCTCACGGGTGTTAGTGAGATTGAAGTTTCCGGCCAGGAAGAGGGTCCTCGACAGGCGTGCGGACTTATGGACGAACGGATGACAGAAACCGACATCACCCTTTCCGTAAGTCGCATAGCGGAGATGCCCGAGGAAAAGCGTCTCACCCATCCTGCGGCGCTTCGCAAGCAGAGAAAGCAAATCCGCGAGCGGACGATCCGTCGCGGACTTGAGTTCGTTGTAAGCCGGCTTGCCGTCCTCCGGGGTCAGAGTCAGGGTAACCGCACCGGCTCCGTCCTGCCCCCGATTATGCTGTTTCTCGAGCAGCAGCGAAAGTTTGGTGCCTCCGAAATCGGCGGCACCAAACTTCTCCGCGTATCGGGCGGCGTTCCTGCGAAGCCGCAGGAACGCCACCGCGCATTCATGTTTGATGCTATCGGACATCTCAGTACACGAACAGCATTTCGCGATATTTCGGAAGCGGCCACTTGTCATCCGCCACCAGACGTTCGAGCGCGTCGACCTCGGTGCGAAGCGATGCCATCGCCACGATCGCCGCCTCGGAATCGGAATCCCCGACGGCGATCTCAAGCCGCTTCATCGCGGCCGTCACCGAAACCAGTCCGTTCGCGAGTCCGACGACATCGTCATGAAGCACGTCGATCGCGCACTTGATGTTGCTCGCGTCCGTCTCGTTATAGGCGTCGACCGCGTCACGATATTCCCGCTTGACAGCCGGCAGGATCATGGTCTTGACCATGTCGAGCGCGCAGTTCGCCTCGATGAGCACCTTGGTATTGTAATCCTCCATCGCGATCTCATAACGCGACTCGAGCTCCCTGGCGCTGAAAACACCGGCCTTCTCGAAGACCGCGACGTTCTCCTTGCGGGTGTAGGCCTTAAGCGCCTCAGGAGTCGTCGGCGTGTTGGGAAGACCACGCTTCGCCGCCTCTGCAAGCCAGTCGGACTTGTATCCGTCACCGTTGAAGATGATGCGCTTGTGGGACTTGATGATGTCCTGAAGGATCTTCTGCAGGGCGGAATGGAAGGCCTGAGTGTGTTCACCTGCCTTCGCCTTGCCGACGACTCCGGACTTCTCGAGCTCGTCGGCGATCCGGTTCATCGCCTCGGCCACGACCGTATTGAGGACGACGTTCGGAGCCGAACAGGAAGCGGAGGAACCGGGAGCGCGGAATTCGAACTTGTTGCCGGTGAAGGCGAACGGCGAAGTGCGGTTACGGTCGGTTGCGTCCTTCGGAAGCGAAGGCAGCGTATCCACGCCGATCTTCATCGAACCCGCGTGCTTCGAGCTCTTGGGAGCGCCCTTCTCGAGCTGGGCGACGACGTCGGCAAGCTGATCGCCGAGATACACCGACATGACGGCCGGCGGCGCTTCGTTGGCGCCGAGACGGTGATCGTTACCGGCCGTCGCGACCGAGGCGCGGATGAGGTCCGCGTGCTTGTCGACCGCCTCGATAACGGCGCAGAGCGTCGTGAGGAAGATCGCGTTCTGGTGCGGATCATTGCCGGGATTCAGGAGGTTCACCCCACCGTAGGAGACGGACCAGTTGTTGTGCTTGCCGGAACCGTTGATGCCAGCGAACGGCTTCTCATGCAGGAGACACACGAGTCCGTTGCGGTCCGCCGCCTGACGGAGCACCTCCATTACGAGCATGTTATGATCGCAGCTGAGGTTGAGCTCCTCGAACATCGGTGCGAGCTCGAACTGAGCGGGCGCCACCTCGTTATGACGGGTCTTCGCGGGGATGCCGAGTCTCCAGAGCTCCTTCTCGACCTCGTTCATGAAATTGAGGATGCGCGACTTGATCGTGCCGAAATAATGGTCCTCGAGCTGCTGATGCTTCGCGGACGGCGCGCCGAAGAGCGTACGGCCGGTCATCACCAGGTCCGGACGCTGCAGATAGAACGCCTTGTCGATGAGGAAGTACTCCTGCTCGGGTCCGAGCGTGATCGTGACCTTCTCGTCACCTTTGCCGAAGCAGTGCATCAGCCGCTTCGTGGCGGACGACAGCACCTGCATCGAACGGAGCAACGGTGTCTTCTTATCCAGCGCCTCGCCCGTATAGGCGCAGAACGCGGTGGGGATGCACAACGTCGCGCCGTTGCCGTGACGCTTGATGAACGCCGGCGAAGTAGGATCCCACGCCGTGTAGCCGCGGGCCTCGAAGGTGGAACGAATGCCGCCCGAAGGGAAGCTCGAGGCGTCCGGTTCGCCGACGATCAGGTTCTTGCCGGAGAACTCCATCACCGGCTTGCCGTCCTTCAGCTCCAGAAAGGAATCGTGCTTCTCCGCCGTCGAACCGGTAAGCGGAAGGAACCAGTGGGTGTAGTGCGTCGCTCCGCGGTCCATCGCCCAATGACGCATCGCATGCGCGACCTCCCCCGCAATCGACGGATCAAGAGGCTGACCGTCGTCAATCGTCTGCATGAGCTTCTTCCACGTATCCTTGGAAAGGTACTCGCGCATCGTCTCACGCGTGAAGACGTCCTGCGCGTAGCCGATATCCTTCACCCCTTCAGGTGCGCACGGCATCTCGGCCTCGAGTGCCGCAACCTTCTTAACCGCCGCCATTCTGGCACAGTTGCTCATCTTGATTTTCCTTTCGTTCGCCGCCGCGGACCACCCGCGTCGATCGTCACCTCGTCCATAGCAAAGCCCGTGCCAATCCCGCCATCGCCAATTCTCGACCTCCGAAGTTTACAATACTTGTAACATCACGGATCGCACGTTTCGTATCATGTACAACATCCAGCGATTTTCCGGCCAGAAGCCAAGATTGGCACGGCCTTTGCTGACATCTTACGGAAAAGGAGTATCGCTATGCAAGAAGACGGACAGCACGGAATGTATGATCGACAGTTCGAACACGACGCCTGCGGAGTAGGACTCGTTGCCAACCTGAACAACATCGCATCTCATGACATCGTATTGAACGGACTCACCGTGCTGAAACGCCTCATGCACCGCGGCGCGACCGGAAACGACCCCGAAACCGGTGACGGCGCGGGGCTCCTCCTGCAGATCCCAGATGCGTTCTTCCGCAAACAGATTAGCGGACTTCCTGACAGAGGAGAATACGGCATCGCCATGATCTTCGGCGCGGTCGGCGAAGAATCCGTATTCGAAACCGCCGTCCGTACAAACGGAGCCGAAACGATCGCCTGGCGAGACGTCCCGATCGTTCCGGAAGCCATCGGACCGGTAGCCAGAAGCGTACTTCCGAAGATCCGTCAGCTGTTCGTCAAGGGTGCGGACGAGCACCGTCTCTACATCATCCGTCGGATGATCGAAAAACAGCTCAAGAGCGGCTACATCTGCTCATTCTCCGCGCGCACGATCGTATACAAGGGGCTCCTTCTCGCCCCGCAGGTGGAGAAGTTCTATCCCGACCTCACCGATTCCGACTTCGTCTCGGCGATCGCGCTCGTCCATCAGCGCTACTCGACCAACACCTTCCCCACCTGGGAACTCGCGCATCCGTTCCGCATGCTCGCGCACAACGGCGAGATAAACACCATTCGCGGCAACCTCAACCAGCTGCGGGCCAGGGAGAAGAACTTCTCGTCGCCGTTGTTCGGCGACGAACTCGCCAAGGTCCTCCCGCTAGTCAAAGACGGGCAGTCCGACTCCGCCTCGCTTGACAACATGTTCGAACTCCTGGTCGCCGCCGGACGCGATCCGGCGCATGCAATGCTCATGCTGATGCCGCAAGCATGGGGCGCAAAATATCACATGGGACACGATGTGCGGGGATTCTACGAATATCATTCCGCCCTCATGGAACCATGGGACGGTCCCGCGGCCGTGGCATTCACCGACGGCATCACCGCCGGCGCCGCCCTGGATCGCAACGGACTCCGTCCCGCGCGCTGGACGCTCACGAAAGACAACCTCTTCGTACTTGCATCCGAGACTGGCGTACTCGACATCAACCCTAGGGACATCGTCCGTCACGGACGCGTCAAACCCGGATCGATGATCTACCTCGATCTGCCCGCACACCGTCTCCTGGAAGATGCGGAAATCAAAACGCGGTACGCCCGTCGCCGTCCTTACCGCCGCTGGGTCGAGGAGAACCGCATCGCAATCCAAGGACTGTTCTCGGAAATCGTGCCCTCTAAGGTACCTGGCGATCTCCTCCGCCGGCAGCAACGCTTCGGATACACTCAGGAGGATCTCGACCTCGTACTCGAGCCGATGGCCAGGGACGGCAAGGAACCAGTCGGCTCGATGGGCAACGATGCGGCGATCGCCTGCCGCTCGCACGAACGTCGGTCGCTCTTCGACTGCTTCCATCAGCTGTTCGCCCAAGTGACCAATCCGCCGATCGATCCGATCCGCGAAGAACTCGTCATGTCGCTGATGACCTACATCGGCAATTGCGGCAACATCCTCGAGGAATCTCCGAAGCATGCGCATCTCATCAAGCTGCGCCGCCCCGTCCTGACCGACGACGAGATCTCGAGGCTCTCCAAGGTTGGCGACCGCGGATATCCGGTCGCGACCCTGTCGACGGAGTTCTCCGGCCCGCTCGACGTCGCACTTGAGGAGCTCGGTCGACGCGCCGTCGAAGCCGTCGGCTCCGGAGCCAGGATCATAGTCCTCTCCGACCGCGGGACCGTCGACGATCCGATGCCTGTCGTCCTCGCACTCGCGTCCGTCAACCGGGCGTTGGTCGAAGCGGGCCTCCGGAGCTCCACCGGCGTGATCGTCCAGTCCGGTGAAGTCCGCGAAATCCACCACTTCGCCGTCCTTCTCGGATACGGAGCGACAGCGATCAACCCCTATCTCGCCCTCGAGACGGTATCTTCGCTCTTCCCGTCCGACCCCGTCGCCGCCGCCTCCAACTACATAAAGGCTGTCGACAAGGGGCTTCTGAAAATCATGTCGAAGATGGGAATCTCGACCCTCCGCAGCTATCGGTCCGCGCAGATCTTCGAGATCGTCGGACTCGCCGACGAGGTCGTGAGCCGATACTTCTCCGGCACTCCCTCCAGGATCGGCGGTCTCGGCTTCAAGGATATCGAGCAGAAGCTGCGCAATCCGGCGATTCCGAACGATCGCTCTCCGCTCCTTCCTCCTGGGGGACAGTACCGCTGTCGCAAGGGGACCGAAGAACACCTCTGGACCCCGCAAACGGTATCGGCGTTCCGTCAGGCGGTCAGGACGAACGATTACGCGAAGTTCAAGGAATACTCCGCCGCCGTAGACGCAGCGGAAGAACGTTGCTGCACCCTGCGCGGACTCTTCCGCTTCAACCCGGCGAAACCAATTTCGCTCAACGAGGTCGAGTCCGTGGAAGCGGTCATGAAGCACTTCGTAGGCGGCGCGATGTCCCTCGGCTCCCTGTCCCCCGAAGCGCATGAAGCGATAGCCCGCGCATTCAACTCGATCGGATCGATGTCCAATTCCGGCGAAGGCGGGCTCAACGCCGAACGTTTCGGAACCAACGCCGACTGCGGCATCAAGCAGGTCGCCTCGGGACGTTTCGGCGTGACCCTCGACTACCTCCGCAGCGCCAGAGACCTGCAGATCAAACTCGCACAGGGCGCGAAGCCTGGCGAAGGAGGCCAGCTTCCTGCTCACAAGGTGAACGAATTCGTCGCCAAGCTCCGGCACGCCAGACCCGGCACGACCCTCATCTCGCCGCCGCCGCATCATGACATCTACTCCATCGAGGATCTCGCACAGCTGATCTACGACCTCCGTTGCGCCAATCCCAAGGCCCGCGTCAGCGTCAAGCTCGTTTCCGAAGCCGGCGTCGGCACCATTGCGGCCGGCGTCGCCAAGGCCCATGCCGACGTGGTCCTCATCTCCGGTTTCGACGGAGGCACCGGCGCCGCACCCCTGACCTCGATGAAGCACGCCGGACTTCCGTGGGAACTCGGACTCGCCGAAACCCAGCAGACGCTCGTGAAGAACGGACTCAGAGGACGCGTGAAGGTACAGGTCGACGGACAACTGAAAACCGGACGAGACATCGTGATCGGAGCCCTGCTCGGAGCGGAGGAATTCGGCTTCGGCACGACTCTACTCGTCGCGCTCGGCTGCATTCAGGACCGGCGTTGTCATTGCGACACCTGTCCCGTAGGCATCGCGACGCAATGCGCCGAAAAGCGCCAGCTCTTCGCCGGCAGACCCGCCCATATCGTCAACTTCCTCCGGTTCCTCGCGGAAGAGACCCGCGAACACCTTGCCGCTCTCGGCCTCCATTCGCTTGACGAAGCCGTCGGAAGGACCGACCTGCTGGTGAACGAGAAACAGCAGACCGGTTTCGATTTCTCGCGCCTTTTCGTAAAGGAATCCGGCGACGTCCCGAAGTCCACTCCCGGCGCGAACCCCTACGTGTTCGATTCCTACGATCGCCACCAGCTCATTCCGGCGCTGGACGGCTCGAAGCTGCCAAACGACTCTTTCAAGCTCAGCCGTTCCATAACAAACACCGACCGCACCGTCGGAACCGAATTCGCGAACGTCATCGCCACCCGTTTCGGCGCGATGGCCGACGACTCGGTGACCGTGAATTTCGACGGAATCGCAGGACAGTCCTTCGGCGCCTTTCTTGCCAAGGGCATGACCTTCACGCTCGTAGGCGAAGCCAACGACTTCGTCGGCAAAGGACTGTCGGGAGGCGTCATCGCCATCCGTCCTCCGGCCGATTCGACACTTCGTCCCGAAGAGAACATCATCGCCGGAAACGTCATCGCCTACGGCGCGACCAGTGGCAAGATCTTCGTGAACGGGCAGGCCGGTGAACGTTTCGGAATCCGCAATTCAGGCGTGACTCTGGTCGCCGAAGGCATCGGCGACCACGGCTGTGAATACATGACCGGCGGCGAAGTCGTGATACTCGGATCCACCGGCGTCAACTTCGGTGCCGGCATGACCGGCGGCGTCGCGTATGTCCTGGATGAAGCCGGCGACTTCGACCTCCGCTGCAACCTGGCGTCCATCGACCTCGGCACCGTTGACGCCGGAACCGAAGACGAACATCATCTGCACGAACTCATAAGGGAGCACATCCGCCGCACGGACTCTCCGCTCGGGAAACGTATGCTCGAGGGCTGGGAGACCTACCGTCCGATGTTCGTCAAGGTCGTACCCGTAAAGGAGAACTGATAATGAACCGTATCCACGACTATTACCGTCCCGCCGAAGAGCGAAAGACCGACTATCGCGAAGTAGAACGTCAGTTGTCCGCCGAAGAGGTGCGACCGCAGGTCGAGCGGTGTCTCTCATGCGGAGTCCCCTTCTGTCATGGCTACGGTTGTCCTCTCGGGAACCTCGTCCCCGACCAGAACCGTGCCGTCGCGCGCGGCGATATGCGTAAGGCGTACGAACTCCTGTCCGTCAACAGCGACTTTCCCGAGTTCACGGCCCGCATCTGTCCCGCGCTGTGCGAATCCTGCTGCGTCCATCAGCTTGACGAGGAATCGGTGATGGTCCGTCAGAGCGAGAAGTTGATCATCGAGACCGCTTTCGCCAACGGCTGGGTCGTTCCGCGCCCGCCCGCGTCGGAAACCGGGAAACGCGCCGCGGTCATCGGCGCGGGACCGGCCGGTCTTTCCGCCGCGGTCACCCTGAGACGCAAAGGCTGGGCGGTTACTGTATACGAGAAGAACCACGACATCGGCGGACTGCTCCGTTACGGCATCCCGTGCTTCAAGCTCGATAAATCAGTCATCGATCGGCGGCGCAGGCTTCTCGAATCAGAAGGCATAGTGTTCCGGAACGATACCGAAGTGGGAGTCGACATTTCCGCCGACTACCTGAAGCGCACGAACGACGCGATCGTCGTCGCGATCGGCACTCCTGCCGCACGCGACCTGAACATTCCCGGACGCGAACTCGCAGGCGTTCACCTCGCTCTCGAATTCCTCGGCGGACAAAACCGGTTCCTTACCGGCGAGACGGAGTCCAATCCTGTCAGCGCCAAGGGCAAGCGCGTCCTCGTCATCGGTGGCGGCGACACTGGTTCCGATTGCGTCGGCACGGCGATCCGTCACGGCGCGAAATCAGTCACTCAGATCGAAATCATGCCCAAACCGCCGGCTGTGCGCAGCCCATCAACTCCTTGGCCGCTGTGGCCGTACGAACTCCGCACGAGCTCAAGTCATCTCGAAGGCTGCGAACGGCGGTGGAACCTGAATTCGCTCAGATTCCTCGGCAAGGACAGGGTTTCCGGAGTCGAGGTCGAAACCGTCGACTGGGACTTCACTGTCGACGGGAAGCCGGTCAAGTTCACCCCACGGGCCGGATCGAAGGAGACGATCGAAGCAGACCTCGTCCTCCTTGCGATGGGTTTCACCGGTGTTCCGACCGATCACCCCATCGTTCGTCAGCTCGGACTCGCTCAGACTCCGCGCACCGCGCTAGTAAGCATGCCGGACGAGAAGATCTACTGCGTCGGCGATTGCGCCAGCGGCGCCTCCCTCGTCGTACGCGCAATCGCCAGCGGCAAGGCGCTGCCGCTGTAACCGGCGACTCAGGGATATCGAAGACGATAAAAGAGGACGCGGTTGTTCACCGCGTCCTCTTTTATCATCCATACGGCAGCCCTCAGCTGCGGGCGTTATCGTGATAGATGGTGTGGAGCAGGTGATGCGCCTTCTCCGAACCGGGCTCGCCCAGATACTCCTTGTAGAGCTTCTGGATGTCCTTGTTCTCGTGCGAGAGACGGATGGCCTTGCCCTCGTCTTCAGCATAGAGACCCGCCATACGCTGCTCGAGAACGGCCTTACGGTCACACTCTCCGGCGATGAGCGGCTGACCTCCGCCGTTGATGCAACCGCCGGGGCAGGCCATGATCTCAATCGCCTGGAAACGATTGCGGTCGGCGCGAACCATATCCAGAACCTTACGCGCATTGCCGAGACCGGACGCGATCGCGACGTTGACCGAAAGGCCGGGAGCGACTTCGACCTTCGCCTCCTTGACGCCGTCGAGCCCGCGGACCGCACGGTAGTTGATCTTGTCGCCTTCGGGATTCTTGCCCGTGAGCATGAAGGTCACGCTGCGGAGAGCAGCCTCGAGAACGCCGCCCGTGACGCCGAAGATGACGCCGGCGCCGGTCGACTCGCCGAGCGGGCTGTCATATTCCGCATCCTCGAGGTTAGCGAGATTGATGCCCGCCTCGTGGAACATCGAGATGAGCTCGCGGGTGGTGACGACGTAGTCGACGTCCTTCACACCGTCATGCTCGAACTCGGGACGCGCGGCCTCGTACTTCTTCGCCTGGCAGGGCATGACCGAAACGACCACGAGGTCCTTCAGGGCGATACCCATCTTCTCGGCGTAGTAGCTCTTGGCAATCGCGCCGAACATCTGCTGCGGACTCTTGCAGCTCGACGGGATATCGAGGAGATCCGGATAGTGATGCTCGAGGAAATTGATCCAGCCCGGGCAGCAGCTCGTGAGAATCGGCAGGTTCTTGCCGCTCTTCACGCGCTCGACGAGCTCGTGACCCTCCTCCATGATCGTGAGATCGGCGGAGAAGTCGGTGTCGAACACCTTGGCGAAACCGAGCTGCTTGAGACCGGCGACGAGCTTGCCCGTGACCGCCTGACCGACCTTGAAGCCGTATTCCTGACCAATCGCGACGCGGACGGCAGGCGCCGTCTGGACGACCACCGTCTTCGTCGTGTCATGCAGCGCCTTCCAGACGTTCGCGACCTTGTTGTTGCCGACGATCGCGCCCGTGGGGCAGACGTTGGCGCACTGACCGCAGAACGTGCAGGAGCTGTCGGCGAGCGGAATCATCGAAGCCGTGCCAACCTTGGCGACGAAGCCGCGGCCGTTGCCCGTGAGGGCACCGACGGTCTGCACCTTGTTGCACACCGTCTCGCAACGGCGGCACATGACGCACTTGGACATGTCACGCACGAGCGCCGGGCTCTCGTCGACGGGAAGCGTATTCATCGCGCCCTTGAACGGAACCTCGCGGATGCCGAACTCGGCCGCCAGCTTCTGCAGCTCGCAGTGCTGGTTCTTCGTGCAGGTAAGGCAGGTCTGAGGATGGTCGGAGAGCAGGAGCTCGAGAACCGTGCGGCGGGCCTTGAGGGCGCGCTGCGAGTTCGTCCAGACCTCGATGCCGTCACGGGAGACAGGCGTCGCGCAGGCCGGAACGAGGATCTTACGGGGACCGCGGATGCCGGTCGCCTCGACGAGGCAGAGACGGCAGGAAGCGGGCTTGTTCGCCGTGCCGCAGCCGACGTCAGGGCAGTAGCACAGCGTCGGGATGTGGATGTTCAGCTTATTCGCCGCATCAAGGATGGTGGCGCCGGCCGGGATCTCGACCTTGCTGCCGTTGATCGTAATAGTAACGTTAGCCATGATGATATTCTTTCTTGACCTTTGTCGTTGACCTTGGCCTTACTCCTTGATGATCGCCTTGAACGGACACGCCGAGATGCAGGCGCCGCACTTGATGCACTTCTTCGCATCGATGACGTGCAGCTGCTTGACCGCGCCAGTGATGGCGTTGACGGGGCAGTTGCGAGCGCACTTCGTGCAGCCCTTGCACTTGTCGGTGATCTTGAGCGTGTAGAGCTTCGTGCAGGTTCCGGCCGGGCACTTCTTGTCCCGGACGTGCGCGATGTACTCGTCCTTGAAGTAGCGGAGCGTCGACAGAATCGGATTCGGAGCCGTCTGGCCGAGACCGCAGAGCGCCGTGTCCTTGATCGTGTTGGCGAGGTCCTCAAGCTCGACGAGCATCTCCTCGGTACCGTTGCCATCGCAGATCTTCTGGAGCATCTCGAGCATACGACGCGTACCGATACGGCAGGGCGTGCACTTGCCGCACGATTCGTCCTTCGTGAACTCGAGATAGAACTTAGCCATAGCGGGCATGCAATCCTTGTCGGAAAGGACGATCATGCCGCCGGAACCCATCATCGAGCCGATCTTGCCGAGATTGGCGTAATCGATCGGAGTGTCGAGGTTCTCCTTGGTGATGCAGCCGCCGGACGGACCGCCCGTCTGCACCGCCTTGAACTCGTGACCGCCGGAGATGCCGCCGCCGATGTCGTAGATGATCTCGCGGAGCGTCGTGCCCATCGGGACTTCGACGAGGCCGACGTTGTTGATCTGGCCGGCGAGCGCGAACACCTTCGTGCCCGAGTTGCCCGAGACCGTCTTGACCCAGTTGCCCTTCTCGTCCTTCTCGATGACCCAGTTGCCGATCTTGGCGTACTTCTCGGCGCCGTTCACGAGGATCCACGGAATCGAGGCGTACGTCTCGACGTTGTTGACGTTCGTCGAGCACCCCCAGTAGCCGCCGCCGATGTTGGCCGGGAACGGAGGCTTGGTCGTCGGCTCGCCGCGCTGACCTTCCATCGAGTGGATGAGCGCCGTCTCCTCGCCGCAGACGAACGCGCCCGCGCCGAGCTTGATCTCAACGTCGAAGCTGAAGTCAGAACCGAAGATGTTCTTGCCGAGAAGGCCGCACGCGCGGGCCTGGTCGATCGCGTTCTGAAGGCGCTGCACCGCGAGCGGATACTCCGCGCGGATGTAGACGAGACCGTGCTGGGCGCCGATCGCATAGGCGCCGATCGCCATCGCCTCAATGACCGAGTTCGGATCGCCTTCCATGATCGAGCGGTCCATGAACGCGCCCGGGTCGCCTTCGTCGGCGTTGCAGACGATGTACTTCTCGTCGGCCTGGACACCCGCGGCGATCTTCCACTTCATGCCGGTCGGGAAGCCGGCGCCGCCGCGGCCGCAGATGCCGGAGTTGAGGACTTCCTGCACAACATCGGCGGGCTTCATCTCGCATACGGCCTTCGCGAGACCCTGATAACCGTCGTTCGCGATATACTCCTCGATCGACTCGGCGTCGATCAGGCCGCAGTTGCGGAGCGAGATGCGCATCTGCTTGGCGTAGAACGGCATCTTCGCGTAATCGTGGATCGCCTCCTTCAACGTCGGTTCGACGTAAAGGAGACGCTCAACGATCTCATGACCCTTGATGTGCTTCTCTACGATCTCCTTCGCGTCCTCGGGAGTGACCTGCACGTAGAACACGTTGTCGGGCATGATCTTGACGATCGGTCCCTGAGCGCAGAAGCCGAAGCAACCGGTCTGGATGACCTTGACGTCACTCTCGAGGCCCGCGGCCTTGATCTCGGCGCGGAGGTTCTCCATGAGGATATTGGAGTTCGACGCGTGGCAGCCGGTGCCGCCGCAGCAGAGGATGTCCTTCTTGACGGAATCGATCTTGCCCGCGACGAGACGCTTCGTGAGATTGCCTTTGGCGGCCTCGTAGACGGCCAGCAGATCGGCCTTGGTTGAAATCTTGTTCATTCTGATTAGCCCCTCGCCTTGTACTCGTTGATAACCTCGACAGCCTTAGCAGGCGTCATCTTACCGTAGACCTTGCCGTTGATAACCACGACCGGAGCCAAGCCGCACGCGCCGACGCAGCGGAGCGCGTTGACGGAGAAGAGACCGTCAGGGGTCGGATCGGTGTCGGCCTTGATCCCGAGGACGCGCTCGATCTCGCGCAGTACGCCTTCGGAACCCTTGACGTAGCAGGCCGTACCGAGACAGACGTCGATAACGTACTTGCCTTTCGGCTTGGTGGTGAAGTAATTGTAGAAGCTCACGACGCCGGAAACAGCCGATTCGGGGATCGCCATCTTCGCCGCGACATGCTGCTGGACGATTCGGGGCAGATAACCGAAGACGGCCTGAGCCTTGTGAAGTATCTGGATGAGACGACCACGACGACGTTCATCATTGAGGTCAAGCTTGAGACCGTCAATGAACGCATCGAGCTCGGCGAACTTCTCAGTCGCTGCGGGAGACAACGCGCTGTCACACATATTTGACTGTTCCTTCGTTATTGTTTGGACTACAACTTACTCTGGGAAGACTTGACCGAATGCGGTCTGCCCGCACGCGATTCCACCCCGACGTCAGAAACCCACCGCGCCACCAGGTACGACGATTATGACGCCTTTTTGAATATTTTATCACAACAAGCGGTTCACAGTCAAGCGAGCGACAACTTCGAAGCACAATGACTGAACCGCCGCAAATTGGGCGGAACTCCGCAAAACACCGAATTTCGCCCACATATCCGACATCTCCGGCTAAGCGAGCGAACATGGACCGTTAACGCATCCGCCGGAACAGGCCATGACCTCGAGGAAATTCACCGGAAGCTTTCCGGAGGCGTAGAGCTTGAGCATCGCGCACGACTTGCGGTCGATACCGTTGATCTGCTTCGCGTTCAGCTTGAAGCCCGGGACCTTCGCCGTAGCCTCGGTGAGCACCGCCTCGGTGACACCGCAACTGCGGGCGAAGTTTCTCGCCGTTGGATTCGCCGGCCTCGGAACGGGCCACGCCTCGCACGCCATCACGTCGATCCTCCGTCCGGCCAGGATCGCTCCCAGCTCTTCAAAGGAAAGGACGTAATCCACGTCTTTCCGCCGCGCTTCGCTGCGTTTCGCGACGCAAGGGCCAACGAAGACCGTCTTCAGCTCCGGATCCTTCGCCTTCACGATCTCGCGCGTGTACACCATCGGACTCGGCGTGAGCGAGACGTGACCGACAAGCTCCGGCATGTGCTTGGCGATTAGGTTCACGTAGGCGGGACAGCACGACGTGGTCATGAAGGTATTCGGATCCTTCGCCATCCGCTCGACAAACTCGGCGGTCTCGTGCTCGGTCGTCATCTCCGCCCCGAGCGCCACTTCGATGACGTCCGAGAACCCGGCCTTCGAACAGGCCGTCAATAGCTGCTCGATCGTTCCGGGGAACTGTCGGTCGGCTGACGGCGCGACCATCGCGACCAGCCTCTCGCCGCGCTTCATCGCCTCAAGGACGTCCAGCAGCTGAGAGCGCTCCATGACCGCGCTAAACGGACACGCGTTGAAGCATTTGCCGCAAAAGATGCACTTCTCAAAATCGATTTCGGCGACGCCCTGCGCATTCTTGCGAATCGCCCCGACGGGACACGCCTCCTCGCACGGGACCGTCGTCTTCACGATCGCGTGATACGGGCAGGCGGTGATGCACTTGCCGCACTTGATGCACTTCTCCTGGTCGATCACGCTCCGTCCGTCCACCACCTCGACCGCCTTCTTCGGACAGTTGTAGACACACGGACGGGCGAAGCATCCGCGGCAGTTCGGCGTCGAAACCACCTTGGCGTCCGGACAGCCGCTGCATGCCGGTCCGCAGACGGAAAGCGGCGCGCTACGCCCAGCGTTCCCCTTTCCGGGCCTTTCGGCCAGATAGGCGTCGAGACGCTTGGTCTCGTCCGTCTCCTCCTCGACGGAAACGCCGAGAAGCGCCATGAGGCGGTATTTGATGACCGCACGGTCGTGATAAACGCAGCACCGTGACGATCCTCCGTCCTTCGGACGCAGACGTACGGCGATCTGGTCGATCTCGTCCGCCAGCGTCCCGGCGTCGAAGGCGCGCACGAGACGGATCATCAGCTCACGACGGATGAAAGTGGCACCGTTAAGCATGTCAGGCGACCCCTTCCAGAAGTTCACGGACTCGCGAAATGACCTTCTCGGGCGTCGCCTGGCTCATGATTTCAGAACCGTTGAAGCGCACATAAGGAGCCCCGCCGAGATGGTCTCGTTCGCACAGCTCGAGACAGGTCTTCGCCTCGATCTCGACCCGCCCCCGGCAGTTATCCGGAAGCTGTTCCTCGATATTCATCATCTTGGCAGCGCCCAGCAGATAGCAGGCGGTTCCACAGCAGATTTCGACTTTGATCATGTTCGTGACTCAGTAGTAGTTGACGGAAACTTGTTTACGGAAATTGCGTTCCAGGGCGACGGTCATCCGGCGGACGACGGACCGGCGCAGCTCGAGATCCTGCGGGATGTTGGGATCCTGATGCGACTCGTTAACCTTCGTGCCGATGACGAACTCGATCCGGTCATGGGCCATCATCCGTTCAAGGATGGCCCGCACCGCCGCAGGCTCCCCGCTCGGAGGACGCTTCTCCTCGAGCGCCATCGTGACCCTCGAGAGCGTGAGGATGCCCTCGGTCGCGATGCCAATCCCGTCGATCCGCCCGATCGGAGGCAGTCCGCCCGCGGTGCGGATGTCGGAGAGGTCGACCTTCACCTTGCGCCCGAGCTCGCGCTCGATGATGTTCGCCGTCGTTCCGCCGCATACCACGACGTGCTCGGGCCCGATCTTGGCCTGCCGAGCGAACTCGGCGTCATGTTCCTTGTAGTAGGGCGGGCCAGAAAGGACGCGCATGACTCGCGGACGCCGCAAGTAGACGACGACGCAGCTGATGTCGTCCTTACAGCCGCCGGGCGTCAGCATCAGCGCCCGGCTGGCGATCGAGGCCGACAGCTCCTTGGCCGATATGTCGGGGTCGAAGTGAATCAGCTCGCGTGCGTGCGCAAGGACTCCCGAGCGACGCCAGCCGAACTTCATGTCCTTACGGACGCCGAGTCCGGACTGCGTCACCCCATCCGAGCACATGATGATGCGGTCTCCGACACGGAAGTCCGCCTCGCACTCGCGCACCTCGCGGTCCGGCCAGTGATCCGAAACCACCTGGCCGTCCCGGAGCGGCGGCACCTCCTCCGACCCGCGCAGATGGATGTATCCGGGATTCCCCATCTCCGTGATCCGGGCGCGGCCGCCGAGGCGGAAATCGAAAAGCGAGAAGGTCGCATATCCGATCTTCCGCACTTCGCAGACCGGGAGCGAATCCATGATAATCTCGGCGGCCTCGAGCGTCGGGATGTTGGATTCGAGGAACTTCAGCGCCATCGAAGTCGTCATCGTCGCCAGGATATGCGCCTTCACGCCGCTGCCGAGACCGTCGGAAAGCGCACAGAGATGCCGGTTCTCCTTCTCGACCGTCAGGAAGCGAACGTCGTCTCCGCACGCAGCCTGTCCGGTCTTCGTGTACTGCGACACCTCCATCTCGATGAAAACCCCGTCAGCCATTCAGATAGCTCCCGTCGTCCTCTTCCCGGAGGCGTTTACCCTCCGTATGCGACTCGTACGCTCCCGCGATCTCGTTCAACATGATCTCGGTCTCGGCGATATGCTCGCCGAAGAGACGCGCCACCTGCTGGACCGTATAGACGTTCTTTCTGATCACCTCACGGGCCTTGGCCGCGATCTCCTCGCGCAGACCCTCGTTCTGCGTCACGTCCTGGACGACGGCTCCGGCGAACTCGCCCTTCGCAATCGGGAAGACGCTGACGTTCACGATCCGGTCCCGCCACGGCTGACGGTACTTGACGATCTCGCTTCCGTGCTCGAGCGCCCCGGTGAAGAGCTCCATGAACTCCTTCATCAGCGTGGAGCCGTCGATACCCTCGAGATTGCCGAGCGCATCGAAGACACCGGTCTCGCCGCACATCTCGGCGAAAAGCCGGTTGCACTCGACCACGACGCCGTGTCCATCGAGAATGACGACTCCGGCGGGGATGTACTTGATTAGCGCGTTCGACGTCCGCTGGAAGTTCTTCTTGAGGAACGTGTGACACTGCGCCTCCTCGGCCTTGCCGGCGAGGAGCGCCTTCGCGAACTCGCGGCACGTCTCGTATCCGCAGGCGCCGCAGTTCAGTTCGTCCGCCCTTGTGGTCTTGCCGACGCGGGCTAGCGCCTCCGTCAGCTTCTCCTCCTCGGGTTCGGTCTCCACGATGGCCTCCGCCGGATAAGAGGCCGTTCCGCAATGCGTGAAGCAGCGGCTGGCGCTGGTCTGGAGCGGAGAGGCGGCGTCGGTCGCGAACAGCGTCGCGAGAGAGCCACCGTCAACCGGCATCGCGGGCCCGTTGACGCAGCCGCCGGGGCACGCGAGTACCTCTAGGAAGAGCTTGCGTCCTCCGGACGGACGGAAGCCGCCGTTCAGCATGCGGCGGAGGTTGTCCAGCCCCGAGACGCTGACATACCGCACGTCCGACCCTCCGTCCCGGAGCGTGTCGTTCATGCCGCCCTCGACCGAATAGAAGCGACCCTCTTCGGCCGGACCGAGCGCCAGCTCGGCCTCCTCGCCGAACGCGATGCCCTTCTCGACGAGAAGCTGTTCGAGAGCCGGGAACACGCAAGCCAGCGCAAGCACGTCCGGACAGGCGTCGGCCTCGTTCTTCTTGGCGGCGCACGGACCGAAGAAGACGACCTTGACGTCCGGCCCGTACTTCTCGCGCAGCAGCCCGCAATGCGCACGCACCGGCGAAGGCAACGGCGAGATATACCGCGCGTAATCCGGCAGATACCGGCGGATCATGTCCACCGCGGCCGGACAGGCACTGGAGATGACCAGCGGCTCGTCCGTATCCGCAAGCAGCCTGGCGACGTGCGCACTCACCGACTCGGCGCCGTGCGCCGTCTCGCTGACGCCTGCGAAACCGAGCTTCTCCAGCGCCGCGGCGAGCTGTCCGATCGTGACACCCTTGAACCAGCCGGCGTAACTCGGCGCGACGGAAGCATAGACCTTCGCGCCGGACGCGAGCAGCTCCTTGAGCCGCGCGAGATCGCTGCGGATCTTCTTGGCGTGCGCGGGACAGACCTTCACGCACGCCCCACAAGCAACGCAGGCCTCGGGAATAACCGAGGCCTTTCCATTGACGATGCGGATCGCCTTGACCGGGCAGTGCCGGACGCATTTGTAGCAGTCCTGGCACTCGTTCTCGATAGTGAATACGGGCGGAGTCATGATTTCGGAAACGTCCTTTCCAGAATATCCGTCATCACGCCGCGGTCGACGTTCGTGTACATCTTCCCGTCGACGACGACTACAGGTCCCTTGGCGCAGTTCCCCGTGCAGAGGGACGCGCCGAGCTCGACATCGACCTCGTCGCGAAGACCGCGCGCCGCGAGGAACTCCTCGCAAAGCGCAACGTTCTTCTCGTTACCGCGGGCAAAGCACGAGCTTCCCATGCAGATGGTGATCTTAGGTCTGGCCATGACGCACTTCACTCGATGTCGACGACGCTCGCCCAGTGGACGAGCAGCTCGCGGTTCTTGGGAGACTGCTCGCGCCCAGCCTCGGCGGCGGCCACGATCGGAAGCCACTTCTGCACTTCGCCGAGCTGCACCTTAAGCGCCGCGCAGGCGAGTTCCATGTACTTCTCGGCGGCGGCCACGTGCCCGGACAGCCAGAACAGGAGATAGGTCCGCGCGACATCCGCGCACGGATCGCCGAGACGAACGTGGCTCCAGTCGATCACGCGCCAGTCCCCCTTCGGGGTGATGATCACGTTCGACGGATTGAAGTCGCCGTGGCAGAGCGAAGTGCCGCGCGGGAAGCTCTGGAGCTTCATGTGCAGGTCGTAACGCGTCACCTTCTCCACCGGCGACGCCGAGATCTGCTTGTCGAGCTTGTCCGCGAGATTGCCCATGCGCTCGGAAGTCTTCGCAAAGATCGCGCACTGTATCGCCACGAACTCCTTGAGGTACCTGGCGAGGTTCTTGCGGTCCTTCGCCATCACGTCCGCCAGCGTGTCGCCGTCGATGAACTCGCGGCGGATGCACCAGTGGTCGCGCAGCTTCAGGACCTCGAGGACCTTCGCGACGGGAAGCCCCGTCTCGGCGGCCCGCGCCTCGTTCATCGCCTCGTTGAGGATCGACGAGACCTTGTAGCCGGGTCCGAAGATCTTCAACACCGTGTTCTTGTCACGGCAGATCACCTTGTCCGTCCGCTCCAGGAGGACGTTCGCGCCCTTCTTCGCGACGCTCTTCTTCGCGACGCCACTCTTCGCGCCGGTCTTCTTTTCAACATTCTTCTTCTCGGCAGTATTCTTCATAAGTCAGAAACCTCCACAATTCCTCATTATTCATTCATAGTTCTTCACATTCTCAGACGACGTCGTGCTTGCCGTAGTAGGCGTTGAGGTACATCTGCCTGATCTCCTTCATCAGCGGATAGCGCGGGTTCGCGCCGGTGCACTGATCGTCGAAGGCCTGCTCGGTCATGTCGTCGAGACGCGCAAGGAAGTCCTGCTCGTCAGGGACGTAATCGCGGATCGTCGGCTTGATGCCGATGCGCTTCTTGAGCTCGCGGATCTCCTTGAGGAAGTTCATGAACCGCTCGCCCTTGGTCTTGCCCTCGATGCCGAGCGCGTCCGCGATCTCGAGATAGCGCTCGAGCGTATGCGGATGATCGTACTGCGGGAAGGTGCCCATCTTGCGCGGCACGGGGTCGGCATTGAACCTCAGCACCTCCTCCATCATCAGCGCGTTGGCGATGCCGTGCGGGATATGGTGGAACGCACCAAGCTTGTGGGCCATCGAGTGCATCACGCCGAGGAACGCGTTCGCAAAGGCCATGCCGGCCATGGTCGCGGCGTTGGCCATCTTCTCGCGCGCCTTCGGAGCGGCGTACTTGCCGACCGCCGCGTCGTAGCACTCCGGAAGGTACTTGAAGATGTCCTTGAGCGCCTGGATGGCGAGTCCGTCCGTATACGCCGTCGCGAGCATCGAGGCATATGCCTCGAGCGCGTGCGAGACGGCGTCGATGCCCGACGCGCTCGTGAGACCGGGAGGCGCCATCATCTGCACGTCCGCGTCGACGATCGCCATCTTGGGCATCAGCTCGTAGTCCGCGAGCGGATACTTCGTCCCCGTCTTCTCATCGGTGATGACCGCGAACGGCGTCACTTCGGAGCCGGTTCCGGCCGAGGTCGGGATCGCGACGAAATAGGCCTTTTCGCCCATCTTCGGGAAGGTGTAGACGCGCTTGCGGATGTCCATGAAGCGCATCGCCATGTCCATGAAGTCGCACTCGGGATGCTCGTAGAGGACCCACATGATCTTCGCGGCGTCCATCGCCGAGCCGCCGCCGATAGCGATGATGACGTCCGGCTTGAACCCGGCCATCAGCTTCGCGCCCTCCTTGGCGCAGGCGAGCGTCGGATCGGGAGCGACGTTGGAGAACGTCGTGAACATGATGCCCTGGCTTTCGAGCGACTTCTCGATCGGCTTCGTGTAGCCGTTCGAATAGAGGAAGGAGTCCGTCACGATGAACGCCTTCTTCTTCGCCATCACCTCGCCGAGTTCGCGGAGCGCCACCGCGAGGCACCCCTTCTTCTGGTACACCTTCTCGGGTGCGCGGAACCACAGCATGTTCTCTCTGCGAATGGCCATAGTCTTGATGTTGATGAGGTGCTTGACGCCGACGTTCTCCGAAACCGAGTTGCCGCCCCAGCTGCCGCAGCCGAGCGTGAGGGACGGCGGCAGCGCGAAGTTGTAGATGTCGCCGATGCCGCCGAGGGACGACGGCGAGTTGACGATCAGGCGGCACGCCTTCATGCGGTCCGCGAACCTGTCGAGCTTCTCCTTCTCGTTGAGTTCGTCGATCCAGATGACGGACGTGTGGCCGAGGCCACCGTTGTTGACGAGGAGCGCCTCCGCAATGTCGAGGGCGTTGTCGAAGTCCGTCGACCTGTACATGCCGAGGATGGTCGTCAACTTCTCGTGTCCGAACGCCTCGCTCGTATCGGTGGACGTCGCCTCGCCGATCAGCACCTTCGTGTCCTCCGGCACCTCGAAACCGGCCATCTTCGCAATCGTGACGGGACGCTGGCCGACGATCTTCGCGTTCAGCGCGCCGTTGATGAGCATCGTCTGACGGATGAGGTCCTTCTCCTTCTCGTTCAGGAAGTAGCAGCCGCGCTTCGTGAACTCGTCCTTCACGAGGTCGTAGATCTCCTGATCGACGATCACGGTCTGCTCGGTCGCGCAGATCATGCCGTTGTCGAAGGTCTTCGAATGGATGATCGAGTTGACGGCGTTGACGACGTCGCAGCTCGGATCGAGGATCGCCGACGCGTTGCCCGCGCCGACACCGAGCGCCGGCGTACCCGAACTGTAGGCGGCCTTCACCATGCCCGGACCGCCCGTCGCGAGGATGATGTCCACCTCCTTCATGAGGAGGTTCGTCTTCGGAAGCGACGGCTGCTCGATCCACGCGATAATGTCCTTGGGCGCGCCCGCCTCGACGGCGGCGTCCAGGACGATCTTCGCCGCGGCGATCGTGCAGTTCTTCGCCCGGGGATGGGGACTGATCACGATGCCGTTGCGGGTCTTGAGCGCGAGAAGCGTCTTGAAGATCGCAGTCGAGGTCGGATTGGTGGTCGGAATCACCGCGCCGATCACGCCGATCGGCTCGGCGAGCTTCTCGATTCCCGCCGCCTCGTCCTTCTCGATGACGCCGCAGGTCTTCACGTCCTTATACGCGTTGTATATGTACTCGGCGGCGTAATGGTTCTTGATCACCTTGTCCTCGACGATGCCCATGCCAGTCTCGGCGACCGCCTGCTTCGCGAGCGGTATACGCTGACGGTTCGCCGCCAGGGCCGCCGCCTTGAAGATCGCGTCCACCTGCTCCTGTGAATACGTGGAATACGTCCGCTGGGCAGCGCGTACACGCTCCAGCATCGCCTCGAATTCAGCCATTCCGTCATCCGGCCGATCTGCCGGGTTCGTCGCATTTTCCGCCATAGTTATCTCCTTCTTCGCTTTCACCGCCGAAAGACCTCTTCCGGCGCAACAAGTCATAGTATAGCACTTTTTATATCGGTATGTCAATAGCGATATTCTTTTATCGGTATTTTTGGTATAATATGTGCGCAATGAACGAAACCAAGCAATCCGCACCCTTGCCACTGCCGACGATCCGCCGGTTTCCAATCTATCTGAGATGCATCAGGGAGATGATCGCCGCCGGTGAACTGCACGTCTCCAGTGCCGTCGTGGCCGAGAGGCTGGGACTGGATCCGGTGCTGACGCGCAAGGACCTCGCGATGGCCGGGGTTCCCGGCAGACCGCGCCGCGGCTATCCCGCGCAGGAACTGCAGGACGCCATCAACCACGCCCTCGGCTGGGACGACACGACCGATGCCGTACTGGTCGGCGCGGGCTCGCTCGGCAACGCCCTTCTCGGCTATTCCGGCTTCGAGGAGCAGAACCTCTCCATCGCCGTGGCGTTCGATTCGAATCCAGGCATGTTCGGGCTCTCGCTCCACGGGGTGAAGGTCCGCCCGATGGAGGATCTTCCGCGTCTCGCCAAGCGCATGAACATCAAACTCGGCATCCTGACGGTGCCCAATTCCGCCGCCCAGTCGTGCGCAGACCAACTCATCGCCGCCGGCATCCGCGGCATCTGGAACTTCACCTCGGTACAGCTCGACGTTCCGAAAGGCGTCGTCGTCCAGAACGTCGACCTCGCGCAGTCCCTCGCCGTCCTCTCGCACTCGATCGCGACCGCGCCGTAGCCGGTCCGGGCGCCGCATCGGCGGAAGCGCGGAATCGATCCGACGGTGCATCAGTCCCCCCTCCCGCTCCGCAGCCACGCCTCGACCGCGAATCGAACGGCGCGTCGGAAGGCCGACACGCACCAGAAAACTACCATCCATGTTCTCACAAGTCCATATTATACCGAAAATCAGCCTACCGCGACACGAGTTCTTTTCAGACCCGGGCCAGCGCCTGGTCGAGGTCGGCGATGATGTCGTCAATGTGCTCGATGCCGATGGAGAGGCGGATGAGCTCGGGCCTGAGTCCGGCGTCGATCTGCTCCCGTTCAGTTAGCTGGGAGTGGGTAGAAGACGCGGGATGGATCACGAGCGAACGCGCGTCGCCGACGTTGGCGAGCTGCGTGAAGAGCTTTAGTCCGTCCGCCACCTTGACGCCGGCCGTCGCACCGCCCTTGACGCCGAAGACGACCATTCCGCCCTGTCCGTTCGGCAGGTACTTCGCCGCGAGTTCGTGGCTCGGATCTCCATCGAGACCTGGATAACGGACCCACGCCACCTTTTCGTGCGCCTGCAGGTAACGGGCGACGGCAAGCGCGTTCTCGCTGTGCCGCGCGATCCGGAGCGGCAGCGTCTCGACGCCCTGGAGGAAGATCCAGTTCGCGTCCGGCGAGAGCGTCGGACCCTGATTGCGGAGCCCGACCGTTCTGAGCCGCGTGATGAACGCGAGCTTGCCGATCGCCTCACCCCACCTGATGCCGTGGTAACCGGTGTCCGGATCGACGTAAAGGGGGTTGCCCTTCTGCGTCCAGTCGAAGTTTCCGCCGTCGATCACGACACCGCCGATCCCCGCGCCGTGTCCGCCGATCCACTTCGAGAGCGAATGGATGACGACATCCGCACCCCATCGGATCGGATGCTCGAGGATCGGAGTCGAGAACGTGGCGTCCACGACAAGCGGAATTCCGTGCCGATGCGCGACTTCCGCATACTTCTCGATATCGGCGACACCGAGCGTCGGATTGCCGATCGTCTCCACGTACACGAACCGCGTCATCTCGTCGACAGCCGCCTCGACGGCCGCGAAGTCGTTGAGATGCGTCCACTTCACACGGATGTTGTTCGACTGCGGCAGGATCGTGTTGAACTGCACGAACGTGCCGCCATAGACGTTATCGGCCGAAACGAAGTTCGAACCCGCCTCCGCGATGTTCGTGACCGTGAAGTAGATCGCCGCAGTACCCGATGCAAGCGTCAACGCCGCCGCACCGCCCTCCAGCGCCGCGAGACGCCGTTCGAGCACATCCTCCGTCGGATTCATCAGACGCGCGTAGATGTTGCCCGGCCTCTTCAACGCGAAGAGGTCGGCACCGTACTGCGCATTGTCGAAATTATAGGCCGTCGTCCGATAGACTGGCACGGCGCACGCATGCGTCGCGGGGTCGCCGTTCCATCCGGCATGAACCGCCAATGTCTCAGGATGTGTCTTCTTCTCGCTCATGACGAATCCTCCTAACCGTTTAACTCCCTTCGGAACTTATCGCATTGTCGAATTATTCAAACAGCCAAGTCGACAGATAACGCTCGCCTGTATCTGGCAACAGCGCGACGATCGTCTTGCCGGCGTACTCCGGCCGCTTCGAGAGCTCGAGCGCCGCGTAAAGCGCCGCACCGGACGAGATGCCCACCAGCAGACCCTGCTGGGCCGCCGCAGCGCGGGCCGTCTTCCCGGCATTTTCCGCCGACACCGTCAACACCTCCGTGATCAGCGACCGGTCGAGGACCTGAGGAACGAAGCCCGCGCCGATGCCCTGGATCTTGTGCGGACCCGCCTTGCCCTGCGAGAGTACCGGACTCGTATCCGGCTCGACTGCATAGAGCGCGATGTCAGGCTTCTTCTCCCGCAGGAACCTTCCCGTTCCCGTCAGCGTGCCGCCCGTGCCGACACCGGCGACGAAAGCATCGACCTTTCCGTCCGTGTCCGCCCAGATCTCCGGACCCGTCGTGATGCGGTGATAGGCCGGGTTCGCCGGATTCTCGAACTGCTGCAGGATAACGCCGCCGCGCGTCTCGGCGATCTCCTTCGCCTTGACGATGGCGCCCTTCATGCCCTCAGATCCCGGCGTGAGCACGATCTCGGCGCCATAGGCCGCGGCAAGCTTACGTCGTTCGATACTCATCGTTTCCGGCATCGTGAGGACGAGATGATACCCCTTCACCGCTGAAACCAGCGCAAGACCGACGCCCGTATTGCCGCTCGTCGGCTCGACCAGCGTCGCCCCCGGATTCAGCACGCCGCGCCTCTCGGCATCCTCGACCATCGCAAGCGCGACGCGGTCCTTCACGCTTCCGCCGGGATTGAAGAACTCGATCTTCGCGAGCACCTTCGCACCGCCCTTGTTCAACCTGTTGGAGATCTCAACGAGAGGCGTGCCTCCCACCTTCTCAAGAATCGTCTTATCAACCTTCGCCATCACGAACCTCGCTTTCTCAATTTATACACTACCATGCCGGTAGTAATGACGCGTATTATAGCAAACCGACGTCTTCTATGTCAACCGCCAAAGTAGAAAAAGACAAGGACGCAGAAACCACCCCGCGGGGCATTACGCGGAGGCACGGACGGACTTGTCGCCCGCGTTCACCGCTTCGACGTGTAATAGTCGAGTCGTATCTCGGCCCGGCCGTTCGTATAGCTGGTCACGCGCTGAACGGCGTAGCCGACGGATAACCGAAGCGAATTCGGAACACCGCGTCTTCCGCATTCGCCGGCATCAGATGCAAAAGTCCAGCGCCTGCGCCGCCTTCGGATCTCGCTTCAGAATGGAGGAAACGGTGATCTTGGCCAGCGTCGAGGCGAAGGACCGATTGACGTCTCTCCACACCCGTCGGGCGATGCAGGTCTTGAGCCGCGGGCATTCCGCACCCGACGCCAGGCAGTCCAGAACCGCCAACTGCCCCTGCATCGTCTCGACGATCTCCAGCAGCGTGATATCCTCGGCGCTCTTCGCCAGTCGGAAACCGCCGACGTTGCCTCGGACAGACCGGACGATACCGTGCTCACGGAGCGGAATGACGATCCGGGAAAGGAACTTCACGGAGATGTTCTGCGCCGCGGCGATGGCCGCGCCCGTGCGGGGTTTTGCATCCCCCGCGTGCGCCGCCACATCCAGCACGAACCGAAGCGCGTACCGGGCCTTTGCCGAAATCTTCAGCGCCTTCTGCGAACATGCCGCACTCGACTCAACCGCTCTCTTCATTTCACCCCCGTCATTCTGCCGATGATTATACCATATTCGGTCATGTCGAAACGGCACGGTGATTTTTTTGATATAATCGGCAGAGCGTCGGACGACGACAGAACAGGAGGTTTTTTGAGAGGCAGCGAACCAGAACGCCGCGGAGGATACGATTTCGGCACCTTCCAGGGGGTCTTCACCCCCAGCATCCTCACCATCATCGGCGTGGTCATGTACCTGCGCTTCGGATGGGTGCTCGGAAACGTCGGCATAGCCGGCTCGCTCGCCCTGGTGGCAATCGGCAGCGGCATCACCTTCCTGACGGGGCTTTCGATCTCGACCCTCGCCACCAACATGCGGATGAAAGGCGGCGGCGCGTACTTCATGCTGTCCCGCTCGCTCGGACTCGAATCTGGGGCCGCGCTCGGCATCCCCCTCGCGCTCTCCCAAGCCATCGGCGTCTCGTTCTACATCGCTGGCTTCGCCGAGGCGCTGACGCAGTCCGGCCTGCCCTTCGTCTCCGGACTCGACGTGCGCGCGGTCGGGCTCGTGACACTGTCCGTCCTCGCCCTGGTCTCGACCCTCTCGGCCGACATCGCCCTCAAATCCCAGTACTTCATCATGGCGGCGATCGGCATCTCGCTCGTCTCGTTCTTCGCCGGTTCCGCCCCGCTGCCGCCCGCCGACCCAGTCGCCGCGCCGGAGCCGCTCGGCTTCTGGCCGGTGTTCGCGGTCTTCTTCCCAGCCGTCACCGGCATCCTCTCCGGACTCGGCATGTCCGGCGATCTCAGGAACCCCGGCCGCTCCATCCCCCTCGGCACCATCGCCGCGGTGCTGACGGGTTACGTCGTCTACACGGCCGTGCCGATGGTCATGAACACGTTCGTTACGGATTCCGCCTGGCTTAGGACGGACACGATGATCATGCTGAAATGCTCCCGCTGGCCGCTGCTCGTGCTCGTCGGCGTCTGGGCCGCGACGCTGTCCAGCGCCGTCGGAAGCTTCCTCTGCGCCCCGAGGGTGCTCCAGGCCCTCGCGAGGGACCACATCCTGCCGGGCTTCCTCGGACGCGGATTCGGGGTCACCGACGATCCCCGCGTATCCTCGGCGCTCTGCTTCGGCGTCGCCGCCGCGGGAATCGCCCTCGGCGACATCAACGCGATCGCACCGATCCTCACGATGTTCAACCTCTCGACCTATGCGTTGTTAAACTTCGCAGCCGCCGCCGAATCGCTGCTTGCCAACCCCTTCTGGCGTCCCACCTTCCGGGTCCCGGCGCTGTTCCCGACGATCGGATTCGCCGGCTGTCTCGGCGCGATGTTCATGATCAGTCCCGGCTGGTCCATGATCGCCCTCGGCTGCGAGGCCGGCATCTACATACTGGTGAAACGGCGTCAGCTTAGGACGCAGTTTGGCGACGTGCGCACCGGACTGCTCGCCGCGCTCGTGCGCTTCGCCCTCCGCCGGCTCGCCGCCGACCGCCACGCCGAACGCAACTGGCGTCCGAACCTCCTCGTGTTCTCCCGGCTGCCGATCCACAACCTCCGCATGCTCATGCTCGCCCGCGGCATCTCCGGCGGACGCAGTTTCGTGACCCTGACGAGCATAGTCAAGGACAAGGGCGCCTCCTTCGACCGGAAGGCGCTGCAGGATGCGGTGTCGCGCACCGGCGACGGCATCAGTCTCGAGCTGATGCCGAGGATCCACGTCGCGGACGACATCTGGAGCGGCATCACGGAAACCATCCGGTACTACGGCTTCGGTCCCGTTGCCCCCAACACAGTCCTCTTCGGACTCCCCGAGCCGGAACACCTGACCGATCTCGCGGGGGCGATCAGGACGGCATCGGCGGAGAAGCGCAACGTGCTGCTCGTCAAATCGGCGGAACCGGCGTTACCCGACGGACACCTCGACATCTGGTGGCGCGGCGGCGGCGACAACGGCGCGCTGATGCTGTCCCTCGCCGTACTTCTGCGCCGTGACGGCACCTGGAGCCGTCTGACCCCTCGCGTCAACATGCTGATCCACAACCGCACCTCCGCCGAAGCCGAGCAACAGCTTTCGGAATTCCTGGTCCGCGCCCGCATAACTTCGAAAACCCGTATTCTCGACACGGAAGCGCAACCCTTCACGCAGGTGCTGTCCAAGGCCTCGTCGGATGCTGGGTTGTCGCTAATCGGACTCCGCGCGCCCCAAAACGACGAAACCGACGCGGCTTACGCCGAATACCTCGGACACCTCGTATCCGAACTCTCGGAGGTGCCGTCCCCGGTCTTCGTGCTCGCCGCGAGCGGACAGGAGCTGATCAGGATCTTCTCCTGACCGTCACTCCCACTCGATCGTGGCCGGCGGCTTCGAGGAGATGTCGTAGACCACGCGGTTGATGCCGCGAACCTCGTTGATGATGCGGTTCGACATCGTCGCCAGCGTCTCGTAGGGCAGATGCGTCCAGTCCGCCGTCATCGCGTCGATGGAGTTGACCGAACGGATCGCGCAGGTGTACTCGTAAGTGCGCTGATCGCCCATCACGCCGACGGACTTCACCGGAAGCAGCACCGCGAAGGTCTGCCAGATGGTCTTGTAGTCGGGAAGCTTCTTCACCTCTTCCTGCACACGCAGATCGGCCTGCTGCAGGAGCTTCACCTTCTCTTCGGTGACCTCGCCGAGGATACGCACGCCGAGGCCCGGACCCGGGAACGGCTGGCGGTCCAGCAGCTCGTCGGCCATGCCGAGCACGCGTCCGACGGCACGCACCTCGTCCTTGAAGAGGTCACGAAGGGGCTCGCACAGCTCGAACTTGAGGTCCGGAGGCAGTCCGCCAACGTTATGATGCGACTTGATCGTCTGAGACGGACCCTTCACCGCATGCGAGCTTTCGATGACGTCGGGATAGATCGTGCCCTGCCCGAGGAACCGGCAGTGCTTGAAGCGCCGCGCCTCGTCCGCGAAGACGTCGATGAACGTCTTGCCGATCGCCTTGCGCTTGGCCTCGGGCTCGGAAAGCCCCTTGAGCGCCGCATAGAACCGGTCGGCGGCGCGGGCGACAGTCAAGTCCAGCCCCAGGTTCTTGCCGAACATCTCCTCGACCTGCTCGGCCTCGCGATAACGGAGCAACCCGTTATCCACGAAAATGCAGTGCAGCCGCCGTCCGATCGCCTTGTTGAGGAGAACCGCCGCGACCGAGCTGTCGACGCCACCGGACAGTCCAAGGACGACCTCGTCATCGCCCACCTGCGCCTTCAGCTTCGCGACCGTATCTTCGATCCAGGTTGTCAACTGCCAATCGGCGGCGGAGCCGCAGACTAGGAAGACGAAATTCGCGAGGATCTGGGTACCGTGTTCGGTATGGACCACTTCGGGATGGAACTGGATGCCGAAGAAATGCTTCCCCTCATGGCGGACCGCAGCATAGGGGCAGTTGGCGGAAGTGGCGGACACCTTGAAGCCCTCGGGAATCGCCGCCACGCGGTCGCCGTGGCTCATCCAGACGACAAATTTATCCGGCAGACCCTTGAACAGCACATTGCCAGGCTCGACCGTCATCTCGGTTTTACCATACTCACGCCGTTCGCCGGGCTGAACCCTTCCGCCGAGCTCCTGACTCATGAGCTGCATGCCGTAGCAGACACCGAGCACGGGGATGCCGAGGTCGAAGATGCCGTGGTCGATGCCGGGAGCACCGTCTTCGAAAACGCTGTTAGGTCCGCCAGAAAGGATAATGCCCTTGGGCCCCAACTCACGGACCTTCTCAGCCGTGATGGTGTAAGGAACGATTTCGGAATAGACGTGAAGCTCGCGGACACGACGGGCGATGAGCTGCGTATACTGCGAACCGTAATCAAGTATGATGATTCTATCCATGAGCCTTGTTCTCAGATTAAACGATCCCAGCCTTCTTCATCTTGTAGCACATCATGCGCGGAGAGATGCCGAGCTCGCGCCCCGCGGCGCTCTGGTTGCCGCCGTGACGCCTGAGGGCATCCTCCAGCAGACGGCGCTCATACGCGGCAACCCTGTCGGCCATCGTCAGCGACTCACCATCAGCGTTGTCGAACTGACTTTCAAACACTCCCCCTGCTGCCTGCAGTGCAGGCGGCAGATTATAACCGTGAATACAGTCGTCTTTGGCAGTCAGCACCGAACGCTCGATGCAGTTTTCAAGCTCACGAACATTCCCAGGCCAGGAATAGGCCTGCAGCATAGTGATGGCCGGCACCGAGAAGCGCGTCACATTCTTGCCGTATTTAAGCCGCATCTTCGAAAGAAAATGCTGCGCGAGCAACAAGATATCGTCGGGGCGATCAGCGAGATCTGGCAGCACGATTGGGAAGACCGAAAGTCGATAGTAGAGATCCTCCCTAAAAAGCTTCTTCGCCATCAGATCCTCGAGATTACGGCTCGTAGCGGCAATAAACCGAACATTGCTCGTAAGCTCCGCATTCGATCCCACCCTACTGAAGGTACGCTCCTGAATGAAGCGAAGCAGCTTGACCTGCACGGGTATCGAAAGATCTCCGATCTCGTCAAGGAAAAGCGTCCCTCCGTCAGCCGCCTCGGCGCGACCGATGCGCCGCTCGCGCGCGTCGGTGAACGCGCCCTTCTCATGACCGAAAAGCTCCGACTCGACGAGCGACTCCGGAAGCGCCGCGCAGTTGAGCACCACGAACGGCTTGTCCTTGCGCGAGGAAAGCGCCTGAATCGCCTTCGCAACCAACTCCTTACCCGTCCCGCTCGAACCGCGAATCAGTACCGTCGCCTCGCTCGGGGCAACCTGACGGATCTGCTCGTAGACCGCCCGCATCTCCGGCGCATTGCCGACGATCCGCCCTAGATTCTCCGAAAGCATATTGCGAAGCCGCGCGTTCTCGTCGCGGAGGGCCTCCTGCTCCACCCCCTGCTCGCGACAGACCGAAGCCGCCTCCGCGCAGAGGTTGGCGATAATCTCCAGAAGCGCTACGTCACGACCGAGTTCACTCGTCTCGCCGGTCATGATCCGGTCGACGGAAAGGGTACCGATCACCTGCCCAGCATGTCTGAGCGGCACACACACGAACGACAACGGCTCGTTGACCTTCCTCGCCCTGGTGCGGTTCAGGAAACGGCGGTCTTTGCGCACGTCCACAACAACCTCGGAACGGCCGGTCTTGGCGACGAGCCCGGTGATGCCCTCGCCGATATGGTACCTGCCGAGCGCACGCTCTTCGGAATTCAATCCGCGGGAGGAGGCCGCAATCCGCAGCTCGTCTCCATCAAGAAGCGTGAATGTGCCCCGCAACATGCCCATGGTCCGCTCTAGGATCTGAATCACTTCCTCGAGCAACTTATGGACATTCCGTTCTCGGGCAACCGCCGAAGCGATTTCCCGCAGCACGACGATCTCCGAAGACAGTGCTACTTTCATCAAAGCAATATTATAGCAAAAATCATGCCATTCATTCCGCAAAGAACCGACATTCAAAATTCCATTCATATCAGCAGATATTTCATTACATTTTCTGTAACATCAACCCACTATGCTTTACACTTTACGTAAAGAACTGCGGACAATTTCAGTTTTTCGACTATTATTTGCCACCTTTGGCATGTCTTTTGCTATAATATCAACAATACGAGACACCAATAACAACAAATAACGAAAAACAATTATGAATAAGTACATTGAACAGACCATCAAGGACCTCCGCGCCAAGAATGCGGACCAGCCGGAATTCCTCCAGGCCGCCGAAGAGGTTCTCTCGACCCTCGGTCCTGTCGTCGAGGCCCATCCCGAGTATCAGGCGAACGCGATTCTCGAGCGCATCGTCGAGCCGGAGCGCGTGATCATGTTCCGCGTCCCGTGGATCGACGACAAGGGCATCGTCCGCGTCAACCGCGGCTACCGCGTCCAGTACAACTCCGCGATCGGTCCGTTCAAGGGCGGTCTCCGTTTCGACCCGACCGTGAATCTCTCGGTCCTCAAGTTCCTCGGCTTCGAGCAGATCTTCAAGAACTCCCTCACCACCCTTCCGATGGGCGGCGGCAAGGGCGGATCCGACTTCAACCCGAAGCAGAGCCCCCACACCCCCGGCCAGCGCTGCAGCGACCGCGAGGTGATGCGCTTCTGCCAGAGCTTCATGACCGAGCTCTTCCGTCACATCGGTCCCGATACCGACGTTCCCGCCGGCGACATGAACGTGGGCGGCCGTGAGATCGGCTACATGTACGGCCAGTACCGCAAGATCCGCAACGACTGGACGGGCGTGCTGACGGGCAAAGGCCTCTCCTTCGGCGGCTCGCTGATCCGTCCCGAGGCGACCGGCTACGGCTGCGTCTACTTCGCCGAGAACATGCTTGCGACGAAGAAGCAGAGCTTCAAGGGCAAAGTCTGCGCGATCTCCGGTTCGGGCAACGTCGCTTCCTTCGCCGCGCAGAAGCTCATCCAGCTCGGCGCGAAGGTCGTCACCCTTTCCGACCGTTCTGGCGCGATCTACATCAAGTCCGGCATCTCGCAGAAGGACCTCGAGAAGGTCATGTTCCTCAAGACGGTCACCCGCGGCGAGCTCGCCGACATCGCCAAGGAGATCAAGGGCGCGAAGTTCGTCAAGGGCGTCAACTCCTGGCAGATCGTCGACAAGGTCGACTGCGCCTTCCCGTGCGCCCGTCAGAACGAGCTCAACGGCGCTGACGCCGCGTACCTCCTGAAGCACGGCTGCAAGCTCGTCGCCGAAGGCGCCAACATGCCTTCCACGCCGGACGCGGTCGAGGCATTCCTCAAGGCCGGCATCCTCTACGCGCCGGGCAAGGCGTCCAACGCCGGCGGCGTCGCCACCTCTGGTCTCGAGATGTCGCAGAACTCCGAGCGTCTCTCCTGGAGCGCCAAGGAGGTCGATGCCAAGCTCAAGGGCATCATGGCTGCCATCCATAACAACGCCTACGAGGCCGCCGCGAAGTACGGCCACAAGGGCAACTACGTGATGGGCGCCAACATCGCCGGCTTCACCAAGGTCGCTGACGCGATGGTCGCTCAGGGCATCTGATAGGTCGCATGTCCATTTGCGGCGCCGGGGGAATTTTCGTATTTGTTGAGCCCCCGACGCCGCTATTTCGCTTTTCACCATCAACAAATACGCAACAACAAATACGATGAACAAAATCCTTAAGAAGCGCCGGCTGTCCGAAAACGTGTACCGGATGGACCTCGAGGCGCCGCTGATCGCACGCAACCGCAAGGCTGGGCAGTTCGTCATCCTGATGGTCGACGCCGACAGGGGCGAGCGCATTCCGCTCACCATCGCCGATGCCGATGCGGAGCGCGGCACAATCACCATCATCTTCCAGACCGTCGGCGCGACCACGCTGAAGCTCGCTAAGCTCGGCGAAGGCGATTCGCTTCCCGCCGTCCTCGGTCCGCTCGGCCGTCCCACCCACATCTCCGGTCCCGGCCGCCGCATCGTCTGCGTAGGCGGCGGTATCGGCGTCGCGCCGATGCATCCGATCGCCCAGGCGTTCAAGGCCGCCGGTAACGACGTCACCATCATCATGGGAGCCAGGACGAAGGAGCTCTTCGTAATGGAGGAGGAGATGCGCGCCATCGCCGGCGACAAGCTCGTGCTGATGACGGACGACGGTTCCACGGGACGCAAGGGACTCGTCACCGAGCCCCTCAAGGAGCTTTGCGAGGCGAAGCTGGTTGACGAGGTCATCGCCATCGGTCCGCCGATCATGATGAAGTTCTGCGCCAAGACCACCGAGCCCTACGGCGTGAAGACCACCGTCTCGCTCAATACGATCATGATCGACGGCACCGGCATGTGCGGCGGCTGCCGCGTCTCCGTCGGTGGAGAGACGAAGTTCGTCTGCGTCGACGGGCCGGAGTTCGACGGACACCAGGTCGACTGGGATCTGATGCTCAAGCGCATGGGCGCGTTCAAGCCGCAGGAGGTCTGGGCCAAGGAACACGTCTGCAACATGCTGAAGGCCGCGGAAGGCGAAAGGTAAGGTGAAGCGATGACAGCAAAAGAGAAAATGGCCATTCCCGCGCAGGCGATGCCCGAACAGGACCCCGCGGTCCGCGCCCGCAACATGAACGAGGTCGCGCTCGGCTATTCCGCCGAGCAGGCGAAATGCGAGGCGAGCAGGTGCCTGCAGTGTCCGACCAAGCCCTGCATGCAGGGCTGCCCGGTGGCGATCGACATCCCCGCCTTCCTCGCGAAGGCCGCGGACGGCGATTTCGCCGGCGCGCTCGAGATTATCAGGAAGACATCGCTACTGCCGGCGGTGTGCGGACGCGTCTGCCCGCAGGAGAAGCAGTGCCAGAAGTTCTGCACCATGGGCAAGCTCCTCAAGGACGTCGAGAAGTCCGTCGCCATCGGACGCGTCGAGCGCTTCTGCGCCGATTTCGCCGCGGCGAACGGCGCCGGCGCGACAACCGCCCCGGCCGCGAAGAGCGGCAAGCGCATCGCGGTGATCGGCTCGGGTCCCGCCTCGATCACCTGCGCGGCGGACTGCGCGCGCTCGGGACACGACGTCACGATGTTCGAGGCCTTCCACAAGTGCGGCGGCGTGCTGGTCTACGGCATCCCCGAGTTCCGTCTCCCCAAGGCGATCGTCCAGCGCGAGATCGACGGACTCAAGGCCATGGGCGTGAAGATCGAAACCAACTTCTGCGTCGGCCGCACCGAGAAGGTCCAGGAGCTGCTCAAGGAATTTGACGCGGTCTTCGTCGGCACCGGCGCCGGACTCCCCAAGTTCATGGGCATCGACGGCGAGAACCTCAACGGCGTCTTCAGCGCCAACGAGTACCTCACGCGCGCCAACCTCATGAAGGCCTATGACGAAGGCAACGCCGACACGCCCTTCTGGCACAGCAAGCGCGTCGCGGTCCTCGGCGGCGGCAACGTCGCGATGGACGCCGCCCGCATGGCGCTGCGCCTCGGCGCCGAACAGGTCTACCTCATCTACCGCCGTTCGCTGGACGAAATGCCGGCGCGGCGCGAGGAGATCCACCACGCGAAAGAGGAAGGCGTCGACTTCAGGATGCTTCAGAACGCCAAGCGTATCCTCGGCGACGAGACCGGCAAGGTCGTCGGCATCGAGTGCCTCCAGTACGAGCTCGGCGAACCCGACGCCTCCGGGCGCCGCTCGCCGGTCGCGATTCCCGGCAGCGAATTCACGCTGGACGTCGACACGGTCATCGTGGCAGTCGGCAACGCGTCCAATCCGCTGATCCCCGCGACGACGGACGGACTCGAGGTCAACAAGCGCGGCAACATCGTCGTCGACCCCGAAACGAACATGACATCGATCCCCGGCGTCTTCGCGGGCGGCGACATCGTGCTCGGCGCCGCCACGGTGATTCTCGCGATGGGCGAAGGACGCCGCGCGGCCGCCGGCATCAACGATTACCTCTCCGACAGATAACCGCAACCGCCGATCACGCATTCAGGCGCCCCGCCGTAACGAAGGCGGGGCGCCTGGTTCTTTTAGCGGACGATCACCCTCGTCCGCACGGCCCGAAACCGTAACCGGCGTCCAGCGCCAGCTGACGGTCATCGGCGAAGACCGCTCCCGGCGTCGTAAGAAGCGGACCCGCGATACCCGCCGAAATACCGACGTAGACCGCCCGCGCCGCCGTCGTGTCGCTCATGTCACGACGTCCGCCCGCGAAACGAAGCGCCGTCCGGGGATTCACCAGCCGCAGAACTGCGATGCCAGTGAGGATCTGCTCCTCCGTCGGCAATGGACTGTCGCCAAGCGGCGTTCCGGGAATCGGATGAAGGAAATTCACGGGTATCGAATCCGGAGCGATCTCCTTCAGCGCGAAGGCGAATTCGACGAGTTCTTCCTGAGATTCACCCATGCCTAGGATACCTCCGCAGCAAATCTGCAGACCGACCCTTCTCGCCGCGAGAAGCGTCCGCCGCTTCTCCTCGACCGTATGCGTCGAGCAAAGCGACGGAAAACGCGAAGGAGCGGTCTCAAGATTACAGTGAAAACGCCGCAATCCCGCCTCCTTCAGCCGCACGAGCGCGGTCTCGGACAGCAGGCCGAGCGATGCGCACGGACAGAGATCGGTTTCCTTAGCGATACGACCGACCGCCTCGGCGATCACCTCGACTTCGCGTTCGGAAAGCGCCCTACCGGACGTCACCAGACCGAAACGGACCGCTCCGTTAGCAGCCGCCTCCTTCGCGGCCGCGACACACTCTTCCGCGGTACGAAGCCCCCACTCGTCGCAGCAGGTACGCCAACGGGCGGACTGCGCGCACCACTTGCAGTCCTCGCTGCACTTCCCGCTGCGCGCGTTCATGATCGAACAGAAGTCGAATGACTTCGCCTTGAACGCCTCGGTCACCCGGTGAGCGGCTTCGTACAGAGCCTCCTGGGGAGCGGTGGCGAGAAGCACGCGAACCTCCCGCTCCGTCAACTCGGCTCCGGAAAGGATCTTTTCCACCGCCGTCTCCGGCGTGATTCCGGATCGTGAATCCTCAGTCATTACGCACCTCGGTTTCTCTTGTCTTCCCGCCGGTCGACCCGACCGAACCTGTCGTTTCCCGTGAAGAACGAACGACGCCCGCGATCGCCGCCGCGGCCATTCTGAGCTGTTCCGGTTCGTGCGCGCTCATCAGCGCGACGCGCAGCCGAGCCGTACCGCGGGCGACGGTCGGATAACGTATGGCCGGCACGATGACGCCCGCGCGCTCCAGCGCCGCACTGGCGGCAAGCGCCTTCCGCTCGTCTCCGATCAGGACAGGCACGATTGCCGACTCGCTCCGCACCGGGACTCCGAGTCGGTTCAGTTCACCGACGAAGAGACCGACATTCCCGCGCAGACGCGCGACACGCCCGGGATCCGCCGCCAGCACACGGAGCGCGGCATGGGCAGCCGCCATCGCCGCGGCGCAAGGTGCCGTCGAGAAGATGAAGGATCGCGAAACGTTGCGAAGATAGTCGATCAGGAGCCGTGAGCCGCAGACAAACCCTCCCTCTGCGCCAAGCGCCTTCGACAGCGTGCCGACCAATACATCCGGATGCCCGCAACCGTAGTGTTCGGACAACCCTCTTCCAGTCGCACCGACGACACCCGTCGCATGCGCCTCGTCAACCACCGAGAAGGCGTCGTACCGACGGGTGACCTCAAGGAACCGAGGCAGATCCAGCAGATCTCCGTCCATCGAGAACACGCCGTCCGAAACGGCGAGCCGATGACGTCGCCCGCGGCATAGCGCAAGCTTGCGCTCGAGATCGTCCAGATCGCCGTGACGATAGACGAAGACATCCGCTCCCGACAGCCTGCAGCCGTCGATTATCGAAGCGTGGTTAAGCTCGTCGGAAACGACGGCGTCGCCTTTTCCGACAAGCGCCGAGATGACTCCGACGTTCGCCATGTAACCGGTTCCGTAGACCAAAGCGTCCTCCGACCCCTTGAACGCGGCAAGCTCCTGCTCCAGCTCGACATGCGGCGGCTGCGTACCCGTCGTCAGACGCGCGCCTCCGGAACCTGCGCCCCAGGCCGCCGCCGCCTCGGCGGCCGCTGAGGTGACGCGCGGATCACGTGCGAGATCTAGGTAGTCGTTCGACGCCAGGACGAGACAGGTTCTTCCCCCGACGACGGCGGTCGGACCGGTCGGCGACGCGAACGTCCGACAGGAGCGCGAAAGCCCGTCCCTGGCACGCGTGTCCAGCGTCGCCCGCAGACCGTCGAATCTATGCTCCTCCCGCGAAGCAGCAAGAACGGGAACGTCGGTCACCAGCACTGGCGTCCGTTCGAGGAAACGGAGCGTTTCCGAGACCTGATCACGCGGACCGCGATACAGGAAGATGCGGCCTCCGTTCGGATCCCCCTTCTCCTTGATGACGGTGATACGACGGTAACCTAGTTCACGCGTCGCCACATACCCGGTCACGTAGTCGGGATCGTCCGACACACAGATCTCTCCCACGATGCCGGGCGCGTACTGGACCTTGGTCGCGAGCACGATCGCCTCAGAATAATGGTCCTTGACGGCAGCCAACCCCTTCTCCAATGAGGCGACGTCGTCCATATAGGTCGCGCGGACCCCGCGGGCGGGATCAGGATCGAGGCGCTCGAGGGTGTCGGCGTCAAGCAGCATTGCTCCGCGCAGCGAATGACTTTCCGGGAAACGCGCGAGGATTTCGGCGATACGGGATATTCCCGCCGTGGCAAGCAGCTCGCCCGCGAGACGACGTCCCTCCTCGGCGGAAGTTGTAACATGAGTCGTCACCGCCAGCGAAGGGATCCGCATGATCGACTCCGGCCCGGACTCGACCTTGATGTTCAGGAAATCCGGTGCGCCCTTCGGATGCGACAGCGCGCGAGAGGCAAGAAGCGCGGCGACCTTCGGTACCGAACCGACGGGAACGATCTTCTCCGCTCCCGAGACATGCACTCCGCCCCGCGAGGCGCGCATCTTGACCGAACAGAGATGCTCGTCACTCATGGAAACCGTCCTCTGCCGGCGGCGGACCGGGAGGTGCAGAAGCCAGGTCCGTCATGGCATCCACGATGCGGTCGGCAGTCGCCCCGTCCGTAATCAGCGGCGGCATCGCATAGATGAAATTGCAAAACGGACGCAGCCAGACTCCGTGCGTACGGATAACTCGCTCGATATCGGCTACGGACGGCAGCCGTCCGACCTCGACGACTGCAGCGGCACCGAGCACCCGCACGTCCGCTACGTTCGGACGTCCGCGTAACGGCGCCAGCCCGTCGGCGAAACGGCGCTCGAGACGCCGGACCGATGCTTCGTATCCACCCGCGGCGAAGAGATCCAGCGATGCGCACGCGGCCGCGCAAGCAAGCGGATTCGCCATATAAGTCGGACCGTGCATAAAGGCGGCCGGCCGGCCGTTCGAGATGACGTCTGCGACCCTGGCGGTAGTCAGCGTCGCGGCCAGGGTGAGATGTCCGCCGGTCAGAGCCTTGCCGATGGTCATGACGTCGGGGACGATTCCAGCGCGCGTATGCGCCCAGCGCGGCCCCGTGCGGTAACAACCAGCCGCGATTTCGTCGAAGATCAGCAGTAGGCCGTACTCGTCGCAGATCTCGCGCATCGCCTTCAGATATGCCGGGTGATAGAAGTTCATCGCATTCGCGGCCTGAAAACAGGGTTCGCAGATAATCGCGGCGATTTCGTCCGCATGCTCTTCGACGATCCTCCTGAGCGAGGAGACGTCCGCGGCATCCCATGCCGCGTCAATCGCGACCGTAGGCTTCTCGGCGAAGAAATGCGGCGACATGAGCCCCTTGAAGAGCGTATGCATGCCGTCGGGATCAGAGAGAGCCATGCAGAGCGATGTGTCGCCATGGTAACCGCCCTTAAGCGCCACGAGCCTGTTCCGCCCGGGACGACCGAGCGCGGACTGGTACTGCACCGCCATCTTCGCCGCGACCTCTACGGAAATCGAACCCGAATCCGCGAAGAAGACGCGGTCGAGACCCGGCGGCGCGAAAGCGGCGAGCTTCTCCGCCAGTTCGATCGCGGGCTCATGCGTAAAGCCGCCGAACATCACATGACTCAGCCGTTCGGACTGATGCCTGACCGCCTCGACGATCGCGGGGTGACTGTATCCGTGGGCGACACACCACCAGCTCGAAACGGCGTCGACAAGCCGCGTCCCGTCGGCAAGCTCGATCTCGACGCCTGACGCCGACCTGGCCATCCTCACCGGCGGCGGATTGCCGAGCGAGGCATAGGGATGCCAGATGTGCGTGCGGTCGTATTCCAATGCCGTCATCCGAAGATCTCCGTGAAACCGATGTCAGGATAAGGTCCGTCCGGATCGAACCTCGGAACACGCACGACGACGGGCGGAAGCCCCCATCGCGCGAGATACCGACGCGTCGTTTCCGGCGTGTCGCGATCGATAAGCGGATCGACCCCGTCGCACCAGTTGTAGACGACACCCGCGACCGGAAGCCCCCGCGTCCTCGCCGCCTCAAGCGAAAGCAGCGTGTGATTCACCGATCCGAGACGGCCGCAGGTCACGAGCACGAGCGGCCACCCTTCCGACGCGGCGACATCGACGGAAAGCAGTTCGGACGTGAGAGGCACATGGAGTCCTCCGGCGGATTCGACGAGTACGATCTCATGTCGCTCGGCGCAGCTGCGCACGGCCCCGACGATCGCATCGACGTCAACCGTACGGCCCTCGAGCGAGGCCGCCAGCATCGGAGAAGACGGAAACCTGAACACCTGGGGCGCGGTAAGCCCGGCCTCGTCTTCCGGAAACCTGCGACCACCGCAGATCGCACGGTGCACGTCGATATCCTCGGAACCGCCGACGTTTCCGGTCTGCACGAACTTGACGGTGATGACGTCACGGCCGCCCGCCGCAAGCGCACGGGCCATCAGACCGGTCACAACGGTCTTGCCTACACCGGTGTCGATACCGGATACGAAATAGACCTTTCCCATCAGCTCCGTCCTCCTTCCCCGTCGAGCGTACGCGCGGCGATCTCCTTCAGCCTGCAAATAGCTCCGAACGGATCGTCGGAGGCGCAGACGGCGCGGACGACCGAATAGTTCCTAGCGCCGGCCCTGAGGAGCGCTGGAAGGCGTTCGAAGTCGATGCCGCCGATGCAGACCGCAGGGAACGGGACGCTCTTCGCCATCGCGACCGCAGTCTCGACTCCCAGCGTAGGATCGGGAATGTCCTTCGTCGGCGTCGCCCATACGGGACCGCAGCCGATGTAGTCCGGCTTCTGCGCGATCGCGTCCCGCGCCTGGTCGGGATTGTGCGTGGAGAGTCCGACGATCTTCAATGACGGATACTTCGCGCGAACTTCGGCGACGGACATGTCATCCTGTCCCACATGCACGCCGTCCGCCCCGACTTCGGCCGCAACAGACGGATCGTCGTTCACGATGAAGACCGTGTCCGTTCCAGCCGTCACGGCACGGACCTTCTTCGCCATCGCCACGACCTCCTCGCGCGGACTGTGCTTCATCCGGAGCTGAATGATCTTCACGCCCGCCTTCACCGCGGCCTTCGCGCATTCGACGTACCCGACCTTCGGATTCGTCATCACCAGATAAAAGCCAATATCTTCCATGACCGTCCCCTCTTCCCCGTTCACCGCAACCTGCTCGTCATATCCGGTTGTCCCAGTTCTTGTACACGACTTCCTGTCCGTTCGCCTTGATGGCCGCATAGACCTCGACGGGAGAACGCCGGTCCGTGAGCGTGAACTGCGCGACGTCCGGCGCATGCTCCTTCTCCAGCACCGCATAACCGCCCGGAGTCACGCGGCTGCCGGCGGACATGTTGTCCGCGGCGACCTGCACGATGTAGTCGCGGAACTTCGGCGCCTCACGCGTCGAGACCGTCATGCAGCACTGTGGGAACACGATGCGGAACGCGAGCATCATCAGGTCGACGTCCTCTTCGCTCACCTCATGCGGCGGAACGAATCCGCCATCGACGCGGCAGAAGCGCGGGAACGCGAACTGGATCTTCGACTCGTAGCATTCCTTCATCAGGTAGAACGCGTGCGCACCGAGCGACGCGGCTTCAGGACGCCACGGACACAGTCCGAGCAGGAACGCACAGCCGAGCGTGCGGAAGCCCGCCTTGCCGGCTCGGAGCTGCGTCCAGAGACGCCATTCGTAATCCGACTTCGGGCCCTGCGGATGGAAGTACCGGTACTGCTCCGGATCGTAAGTCTCCTGGAAGCAGGTGAGCGACTCGTAGCCTGCCTCGAACATCGCACGGTAACCCGCTTCGGACTGCGGTGCGACCTCGAGCGACAGGTTCGAGAACATCTTCTTCAGCATCACGCCGACTTCGCAGAAGTGCTCGACCGTGTTCACGCGCGGATCCTCACCCGCGACGATGAGCAGGTTGTCGATGCCCGTCGCCCTGATGGCCTCGGCCTCGAGCCTGATCTCATCCATCGTGAGGTTCCTGCGGACCGTCCCCGTGTGCGCCGCGCGGAAATCGCAGTAACGGCACGAGTTAATGCACGTGTTGCCGATGTACAGTGGCGCATAGACGCTCACCGTCTTGCCGTAGTACCTGATGCGTGCCTTGCGTGCCTTCACGCGCATCTCGTCCATGAACGGATACGCCGCGGGAGACAGCAGGTTCAGGAGATCGAACCAGTCGTGACGCTCCTTCGCGAGCGACGCACGCACCATCTCGGGCGTAACCTCAGTATAATAGGCCTCGACCTGTTCTTGCGTGTATTTCAGAAGAGGAAACATAAGCCACCTTCACTCATCGCCTGTCACTCGACACTCACTTGAAGATGTCCATCGGACTCGTCGCGCTCGCAGTCGCACGTGCCGTCGGCGGGCCCGCCTGGACCGCGAGTTCCGCCGCCTGGATCGCGAGGCCGAAAGCCTTCGCCATCGCGACGGGATCATCCGCCGCGGCGACCGCGGTGTTCGCGAGGACGGCGTCCGCGCCGAGCTCGATCGCCTCCGCTGCGTGCGAGGGAAGTCCGATGCCGGCATCGACGACGACCGGGATGTGGGACTGCTCGACGATGATCTCGATCATGTCGCGCGTGCGGATGCCGCGGTTGGATCCGATCGGCGAACCAAGCGGCATCACGGCAGCGGCTCCCGCATCCTCGCAGTGGCGCGCGAGAACGGGATCGGCGTTGATGTACGGAAGGACCACCATACCCATCTTCGCGCACTCCTTCACCGCCTCGAGCGTCTCGACAGGATCGGGCAGCAGATAACGGGCGTCAGGATGGACCTCGATCTTGATCCAGTTGTAGCCGGCCGCCTTGCCTAGCCTGGCGATGCGGATCGCCTCGGCCGCATTGCGCGCACCGGACGTGTTGAGCATCACCTCGACCTTTGAGCGATCGATCACCCTGAGGATGTCGTCGTTCTCGGCGTCACCCTCATGCACACGCGTCAAAGCAGTCGTGACAAGCTCCGTTCCGCTCGCCGCCAGCGCCTCGCGCAGCAGGTCGCCAGAGGCGAACTTGCCCGTTCCCAGGAAAAAGCGGCTTGAAAACCTCTTGCCGCCGATCACCAGATCTTTCATTGTCTCGATTCCTTCCTTCTGATTCTTCTAAAGCTCTTTCCCTAACAGGAGCGCCACGACGGCATTTGCCTCCATCGCCGCGGCAATGCCCACGCGGGGCGAAACCGGCGCGACATCCTCCGCGACTTCCGTCTCTCCGTCGCCGATTGCGATGACATCACGGCCCATCGTGCGGAGCCGGAGCGCATTGGAGCGTCCCCAGCCTGCGAGTCCGCTTGCGGTCACGACCTTCCTGCCGCTGCCGACAAACGCGCCCAGGAGCATCACCTTCGCGTCCACTGTATCAAACGCCTCGACAACGACCGGACAGTCCGCGAAGAGTTCGCGCGACGACAAGGCGTCGAGCCGCCTGTCGGCGATCTCGACCTCCGCCTCCGGATTGATCCGCAGGAGATTCGCCTTCAGCGCCTCGACCTTCTTCATGCCAAGCTGGTCGCGGAAGAAGAACTGGCGGTTGAGGTTCGATTCGCTGACGACATCGAAGTCGGCGATCACAAGACGCTTCACTCCGGCGCGCACGAGATGCATCGCGCAGTTCGAGCCGAGTCCGCCCGCCCCCGCGATGCCGACCTTCGCGTCTTCGAGTATCTCCCGCTCCGTCTTAGTGAGATATGTGTTCACGACAGAGGATCCGCCCTTCCATCACCCAACACCCGTCGTTCAACCGCCCGCCATCATCTTGAACACGTCGAGCTTAACGCCCGGCTTCAGTTCGACGGACGAGAAGTCCGCGCCCGGAGCGTAGACCTCGCCCGCGTATTCGACGATCGCCTTCGCGCCGTCAATCATCCGCTCCGCCAGAAACGCGGCGACGTTCGTCGCCTCCGTTTCAGTCTCCTCGCCCTGGTAGATGATCGTCATAGGTTTTTCCCTCGCTTCTTACAACCGAGCCGCGAGCTTCTTGATGCGACGCGAGGTACGGACGGCGCAGAACTGCTTGCCGCACATCGAGCAGTGGTCGTCGCAGTGCGCCTCATCCGTGATGGCGCGGGTCCTGAGCCAGCGGGCCCTCGCGCGTTCTGGATCGAGGCAGAGCGAGAACTGCTTGTCCCAATCGAATTCGGCACGGGCGACGGCCATCGCGTCATCGCGGTCGCGCGCACCCTTGAGGCCGCGGGCGACGTCACCGGCGTGGGCGGCGATCTTGTAGGCGATGCATCCCTGACGGACCTCTTCGCCGTCCGGCAGACCGAGATGTTCGGCCGGGGTCACATAGCAGAGGAGCGAAGCACCGTAAGTCGCGGCCGCTGTCGCGCCGATCGCGGAGACGATGTGGTCGTAACCCGGGGCGATATCCGTCGTGACGGGACCCAGCACGTAGAACGGCGCCTTGTGGCAGACCTCCTGCTGACGCTCCATGTTCATCTGTATCTGGTTGAACGGCACGTGGCCCGGACCCTCGACCATGACCTGCACGCCGCGTTCACGACATCGGTCGACGAGTTCGCCGAGAACGTCGAGTTCGCCGAACTGCGCGGCGTCCGAAGCGTCCGCAAGGCAGCCAGGACGCAGACCGTCGCCGAGCGACACGGTGACATCGTGCTCCACGAGGATGTCCAGAACTTCGTCCCAGTGGGTGTAAAGCGGATTCTCGACCTTGTTCTCCATCATCCACTCGGCCATGATCGCGCCACCGCGCGAGACGATGCCCATGACGCGCTTCATTGCGATCGGAATGAGCTTAGACAGAAGACCCGCATGGAGAGTCATGAAATCGACGCCCTGTTCGGCCTGTGCGCGAATAACGTCCAGCAGGAACGTCGGATCCATCTGCGGGATGTCGCCCTCGAGACGCGAAATCGTCTCATAGACTGGCACGGTGCCGAGCGGCGCCGGACTCGCGTCGAGCATGCCCTGGCGGATCGCCTTGAGATCGTCAGAGCCGACCGAAAGATCCATCACGAAATCGGCCTTGCAGTCGAGCGCGATCTTCAGCTTCTCAAGCTCATCGCCCTTGCCAGAATGCGTGACGCTGCGGCCGAGATTGGCGTTTATCTTGGTGGTGAACATACGGCCGACGCCGACCGGATGCGCGTTCTTGTGATGGACGTTCAGGGGGATGACCGCTTCACCCGAAGCGACCGCTGCACGCACGGTCTCGACATCGACGTTCTCTTCGGCGGCCACGATCTTCATGGCCTCGGTCACGATACCCGAACGGGCGGACTGCAACTGAGTCATAACGCTTCCTTTCCTACGCGGGCATTACCCCGATCAGGTTAACCGGTCTTTTCTCAGCCGGAACGCACCATGCGTCCAAGCACCCGGACTTCGGTATATCATAGCAAACTCGTCGGGAACATGTCAACGGCAAACGTTGATTTACGATCAATGGCCAGCCCGAAAGGCGTTATCACTGCAATTGGAAAACACGAAGACCGAGCCATCAGCAGCGCAGCAGCGCCGCCAGTTCTTCAACACTACGGACCAGATATGTGGCACCTGCATCACGGAGTTCCGGTTCGTCACCATAGCCGAAGAGCACCCCTATCGAATCAATCCCGTTCGCTTTCGCGCCTTCGATATCGTAAAACCGGTCTCCGACCATAACCGCGCAGCCGACGTCCTGCGTATGCTTGAGCGCCCAGGCAATCACGTCGACCTTCTTGTTCCGTTTTTCGTCCATCGTAGCCCCGTGAACACCATCGAAATAGCCGAGCAACTCAAAATGTTCAAGAATCTGCCGCGCAAAGAGTTCCGGTTTGGACGTCGCGAGAACGATCTTGCATCCGCATTTCTTCAATGTCGACAGCAGATCTGGGACACCGAAGAAAACCTCATTCTCGAATATGCCTTTTGAACCAAAATACTCGCGATAGTCGGCCAATCCGCGCACAGCCTCCTCGTGCGACCATCCGTAAAAACGCTCGAACGATTCAATGAGCGGAGGACCGATGAACCGATAAAGCCTCGAACGATCCGTCTCGACCACCCCGTGCTTTTCAAGCGCGTACATAACGGCATTCGTAATCCCCACTCCAGGGTCTGTCAATGTGCCGTCTAAATCAAACAGTACCGTATCATACCGCATAGTCTGAGCAACAACTGCCATATGCCGGTCATTATATCATAAACTCCGCCGCGACGATTTCCGGGGAATATCCTTTCACAACCTCATTGGCGGATCTGAATCCCCTTACTTCAATTCAAATGCCGCGGAATCGTAATCTCCGTTCAATTCGACGCCGAACCCACGGTCCATGAGTTCGGCGCCGGAGAGCTTGCAGCCCTCCGCGGCATGCAGTCTTTCGCCGCGGTTGATCTCGACGATTTCATAGGCCTTCTCTGGGTCAAGTCCGCGGCACTTCACCTGGACATCGGCTTGATATTCGCAGGAAGTTCCGAGCACGAAAACCGCGGCGTGATCCCGCTTCTCGTTCACGTACATGAGCGAAGCGTACTCATGCTCATAAGGCGAAGCGAGCCGATAGAGGTCGCCGAGCTGCACCACGGGACGGATCCGCTTGTAATCAGCGACCGCCTTCTTCGAGAACTCGATCTCCTCTCCTGACAGCTTCTCCGGAACGAGCTCGAAGCCGAGACGCGCGGTCATCGCGACATCAAAGCGGTGCTTAAGCGGCGTGACGCGCTTCGTGGTCTGGTTCGGCACTTCCGTCACATGCGCGGCAAGCGCACAGGCGGGATAGAACAGCGATTCACCCCACTGGATGAAGATGCGCTGATACGAATCAGTATCGTCGCTCGCCCAGCATTCATCAGCGTAGCGGAGGAATCCGAAATCGACGTGTCCGCCGCCGGAAGCGCAGGCCTGGATCATCACCTGCGGATATTTCGCACGCATCGTCGCAAGCATATCGTAGAGTCCGATCGTGTAGTCATACCAGAGGTTCGGCTGACGGTCCGCCGCGAGATAGGTTGAGCCAGGATTGGAGATGTGCTGATTGCAGTCCCACTTGATGTAGGCGAGAGAAGGCACGGATTTATAAAGTCCATCCAACTGTTTCCACACGTGTTCGCGCACAGAGGGATTACAGAAGTCGAGCACCGTCTGCGTACCTCCGCGGCCGAGGGCCAGAGGACGTCCCTCTTCGCGTAAAAGCCACTCGGGATGCGCTTCCGCAAGCCAGCTTTTGGTGTTGACCATCTCCGGCTCTACCCAGAAGCCGAAGCCGAGTCCACGCTTCGCGGCGGCATCGGCGAGTCCGGAGAGTCCGTGGGGAAGGACCTCTGGATTGACCTCCCAGTCTCCGAGTCCCGCGGTATCGCGATTTTTCGCGTCGCGCGCGTACTTGCCGTGTCCGAACCAGCCGTCGTCCAGGACGAACATCTCGCCGCCCATGTCCTTCACGCCGTCCATCATCTTAGCGAGAATGTCCTCAGTGATGTCGAAGCCGGCCCCTTCCCAGTGATTGAGGAGGATGGGTCTGAGCGCCTCGCCATGCGGCATCAGGTGCTTCCTGGCCCAGCGGTGGTACTGGCGCGAAACCTCGCCGCGGCCCTTGTCAGACCTGACGATGATCGCCTTAGGAGAGACGAAGGTCTTACCCTGATCAAGCGTGTAAGGTCCGGTCGTCATGTCGACGCCAGCCATCACCGAAACCTCCTTGCCATTCCAATTACGGCGAATGCGGCGGCTCGTCGTGCCGGTCCATTCGAGCGCCACACCCAGGAACTCGCCATGTTCCTCGAAATAGTCTTTGTCGGCAAGACCGCAGCACTCGCCGTCCCGGAACGAAAGCATAATCGCGGCATTCGACTCCCATGCGTCGCGAGTACCTTCGCAGGACCTGAGCTCGACGATCTGACCCGGCGCCACCGGCGCCACATGCAGATTCGCCTCGTAAGCCCAGGTGCCAGTGAGCGAGTGCACCTCGACCGTCCCCTTATCGGTCGTGATCGTCGTCGCAAAGGAATCGGCGTGCAACAGCTTCACCGGACCGTTCTCGTCGTTCTTAACCTCGATCCAGGTCTCTACCGCGTCGCAGTCGTTCCAGGTACGGATGCGCCGCGTCACCATCAGCGGCTGATACTCGTCCTGGAGCACGATCGTGTGGAGTTCGCCGTCAACGAGCGTCATGGCGGACCTCGAAGACTCCTTCAATCTCAACGTCACCGAGCCGTCGGCATGGATGACCTGGAGTCCCGCATGCTTCACTATCCGGTTCTGGTCCGACGGCACCAGTTGTCCGAAGAAAAGGTATCCCGCCATCGCGATCTGTAACGCAGTATTCATCTTTTTCCCTCCCAATTACCTTCTGTTTGTCCGCACTCAACTTCGCTGCAAACTGCTTCAACTGCTTCGCCGCTTCCTTCTGCTACTTGCGCGTCATGGCCGTATTATATCATCTTTAACTACCGCAGAAAATGTTTCAGGTTCGATTCCGGATATTCAACGAGTTCACGAATTGAGTTGGTTATGTATTGGTAAAGGGAAGGATGCGCCATCGGGTCTTTAACGGAACGCAACACCGCCAACCGCTCACGACTGTACTTGTATCTATGATCCGCCGCGCACATTCGCCAATCCATATGCTCAAAACTCCGGTTAGCCGTTTTCGCATAAACCAAAGCATTTGAAACGCCATACTCCCGAACATCCGATGGTACAACGCGGTCACACACCGACCAGAAAAGGTCCCCGCAAACCTCGGACCTCACATCCTGAGACATGTTTGTCATACACAATAAGCCGTTGACACAATCGATTGAATTTGACGTCACGCCGCAAATCCGCATTATCCCGCGGGCAGCTGGCACCGCCAATTCCGCATCCATTAAATACCCCTGCAAAAAAGCCAGGTCGTTAGTACTTCCATACCATCCAACATTGTTCAAAAGATTATACTTTGCCGTCCCGCTCGCAGAGGCTATAAGCTCCTTCGCTAGCCGAACAAACCTATTGGTATCCCCCTCGCATTTCCGCATGGCTACTTTATGTTGCCATTCAGCATACTCCACACCGTCGATGACACTGCATTCGGCCAAAATGTGCCGTTTCACATCCGCATCGGTGAAATTCTTCGCTATGGCTGTAATCAATGACATAACGATCGTCAAAGCAATACACTTCTTGATTTCATTCATCATCAATCCTCACTCATGCGGAAAATTTGCAGTGCCAAATCAGTAAAACTTGAGCGGGCGGTCGATGACTCTCAAGAATTCAGTTTCTATTTCAGAGCGCTCCGCAGCGTCTTTCAGAAAACCCAATCTTATCATATCATTGATAAACTTCTCAACGAAATCCACTCGACGATTGCGAAGCTCCTCTTTGCTCCATAAAGCTTCCGCATCCATCTTCGCAATATACGTCAGCCATGTATGCGTCATTTCCTTGACCGGCGCATTCATTTCATGCAATTTTACAAACACCTCCACCGAAACATTGCTCAACAGTCCCCGCAAGCGATCTCGCGGCACGCAATCCAAACCTTCCATCGACCCAAGCTTGTCCAACAAGAACCTGTAGCTAATATACCTCTCCTGCGCGGGTTCTAACGAATCAATCTGTGAGTACAGATCAAAGACCTCATGAAAATCCGATGGCGTATCACCTATTAACATTGCGCGAATTTTCGGCATTGCCTTTTCAACAACCGAGAATCCTTGCGTTGAAACTATCTCATAATGTATATTGCATTCATCTCTCTTGGATACTTCATCGCCATTCTCATTGCAACCAGCGACTAAAAATCCGCAGAACAACCCCATCAGTGCCATCCGGGTTAAACTGTCAGTTTCCGCGCTATTCGGCTTCCGCTCCATCCTTGTACACCTCCCCAGTGATTTTCCTATATGCTTTGTGTCCCAATTTACTAACACTTAGATCGCCGTTTGCAAATATTGTAAACGTCTGTCTCGTATCGCTGGCGAAAACACCAACAGGACTCATTACCGAACCCAATGAATTACTTGTCCAGCCAAACGGGATCTTCCATATCCGCTCTCCACCCATCCATCCAAATAGCTCATCGTCTGTAAATTCTCCATTCTGTTTGATCCTTGGAAGAACACCAACGAACGCTGCGCTGTCATAACCATCCGTTGAATTATCCTCATTCACATAATGCCAACGACCGGCACCAGCGCTTATATTATGCGTGGCAGAAAGTCTGTTCGTCGGGAAATACTGAAAATAACCTGTTGGCGGAATCTCGTCGCCGCATGGCACTTCTTCAACAAGCAAACCGTTGAACGAAACTGTCTTTGGCAATATCCTATACTTCTGATTAAGTTCAACCCCACCGCAAGATCCAGCCGGAACAGATAAACCGCGAGCCACTACATCATATCCTTCTATTCCACTTGGCGTCAATACTGATATCATTGGTTCGTACACAACTTCACCTAACGACAATCGCAAGAAGTGATTCGTCTCTGCAACTCCCCACCGTATGATATTGTACGCAGAAAGCGATGATGTCATTTTCGCGTCTGAAATTTCAACTTCCATCTCGGAGTGACATGAAGACACTTCCAATATGAATGGCTCATTAATTCCATATTCATGGCGATACAAACTCTCATTCTCAAATGCAATGTTTATCACTTTCAATTCAACACGCACAGAAGTCAACGTATCCGAATCGGTAAGCGCGGTACCGCCGTTGCGAGGCGTGAAGGTTCCAGTCGCGACGATGTCGTCTGCGGCTGTGCTCGGATCCTCGCCTTCATAGCACACGTCAAACGCGACCTTCTGCATCGGCGGAACGAAGGTGCGTTCCGGCAGCGATCCTTCGACCGCGGTCAGCCTGGAAGCGTTCGCGAGAGAGAACTCCGCAAAGCCGCCGGCGTAACCGCCGTGAACTAGGCACGACAATGTCGTCTGCGTCGACCGCCGCGGCACTGTGCTCGTCGGATTGTTATTGTAGGCATCCTCAAATATTACTGCGGGGGCGGAGAAGCCGACCGTGATTCCTTCCGCATAGGGCCCATCATCCACCTGCGGATGCAGAGATTCGTCATTATGGTTCGGACAGTCGCAGTACCCGCCAAGGCATGGCAGCGAATACCCTTCATACTGATACGCACCGGCAGCGTAACATCCATTGCAAGTGCACTTCCCGGAATGAGCATACCAGAACTCATTGCCATTTCCGGTAATCGAGCAACAGGAATTCGTCCAGACGAACGCACCGCCAAGGTTCGACGGACGGACTCGCATCAGAAAGCTGAGCCCATTACCTTCTAACGCGGTGACACGAACCGGGCGAACGACCGAAAACGCGCATTCGGAGCCATTGCTCACGACTGCTTCCGTGTCAGACACGCCGACACAACTGATGGCGGTATTTGCATTCGCGACATAGCCCTTCCCCATCAGCAGCTTCACGCGATTGGTCTCGCCGGGCACCGCCCAGAAGTCGGGATCAGGGAGATCGGAAGCACCATCACCAGTGAAGACGATGTGCGCGTGATCATCCGCGACGACGTCGATGGTGTAGTAGGCGTTCGTGTTCGAGGTCGGTGGCAAAGTCGGCTCCTCATAACGATTATACACCGTCGGATCACTGCCGAATCCAATCGTGTACTTCGTCGTCGTTCCCGCGACTGGAATTCTATATCCGGGCGGCGGCAGAATCGAATACGCTTGTGACGGATCAAACGGCGAAACCATATTGGAGCAGGTGACCCCGAGCGGATAATACTGATCGTCAATCACGCCGTCACCGTCGGAATCCGCGGGAAAATCCAAACCGAAGAAAGCCTGATTAAAAAACGAGGTCGGAAACTGCGACATATCGAATTGCACCGTCAGCGAAGATTCGTTTTCATAGTCATGCTCGTAGACGTTCGTCCATACCGGGTGCTCAAGATTGTCTGCGGCTTGGTGGCGCAGACATGTACTGTCACACCGCACATCAACATGAACAGCACAAATGAGATCGCGGTGCAGCGGCGGCTGGTGCGCCTTAATTCATCTGCGGCAGCCAACGCCAGTTGCCAGACCAATGCCACGGCAAATAACAGCGCCACAGACAGGATAATGGCTTGGCGGACCATGCTCATATCAAACAGAAATTGTTTGTAGATATTCTATCACATCCGTAAAGAAGTTTTCAGGCGTCGAGGCACCGGAGGTGACGCCGAGCACGGAAACGCCCGAGAAATCGATGGCCTTCACCTCGTCCAACGTTCCGGCGCGGAACACCTTAGCGCATTTCGCCACTTCGCAGAGACGACGGGTATTGGACGAATTGACACTCCCGAGGACGAGTAGCGCATCGCCGACGAACGCCTTCACCGCATCCTGCCTCGCCTTGGTCGCGTTACAGACCTCGGCCATCGTCTCAACCTCGTATTCCCCACGAAGCTTCTCAACGACATCCGCCACCTCGTCTGCATTCATCGTCGTCTGAGAGACGACACCCAAAGTGAGTTGAGAAGTTGAGAAGTTGCGGGTTGAGGGGTTATAGACGACCGAATCAAGGACTTCGCCGGTGATGCCCTTCACTTCGGCATGATCGGGATTGCCAATAACGACGACCTGGCGCCCACTAGACGCGAACTCCTTCGCGGCCTTATGCACCTTCTCGACAAACGGACACGTCGCGTCCACCACCATGAGCTTCCGCTCCTCGGCCTGAGCACGTACCGCAGGCGAGACGCCATGGGCAGAAAACAGCACCGTCGCCCCTTCCGGGACCTCATTCAGCGATTCAACGAAAACCATCCCGAGACGCTTCAAGTCGTTCACGACGAGTTCGTTATGCACAAGTTCGTGAAGGCAGTAGACGGGTGCGGGGTGCTGGGTGCATGGTGCAGAGGGAGAGAGCAGAGACTGGGCTTTGCGCAGGGCGTTAGTGACTCCGGCGCAAAAACCGTGGGGCTCAATGACTTGAATACGCATCAGCAGACTTCCGCAACTCTTCACCCCGCACCCTGCACTCCGCACCCTGCACCCTGCACTCCGCACTCTTCACTTCTCTTAGCTTTCTGCCAAAGCGCCTCCATCTCGTCAATCGTCATCTCCTTGAGCGACCTGCCCGAATCCTTCGCCGCGGCTTCGACAGTACGGAAACGTTTAGCGAATTTCGCGGTAGTGAGTTCAACGGCTGATTCCGCATCGACCTTGAGGTGACGCGCGAGGTTGGTGACGGAAAAGATAAGATCGCCGAGCTCCTGCTTGACACGATCGGAATCCGCCGGATTCTCGCTCTTTCGGGCGGCGATCTCCGCTTCGAGCTCAGCCAGCTCCTCCTTGATCTTCGCGAGCGGACCTTCAGCATCGCGCCAGTCAAAGCCGACGCGCGAGGCCTTCTCCTGGGTGCGCTGCGCCTTGAGGAGCCCGGGCAACGTCGGCGGAACCCCGTCCAACGCCGAATGCCGAGCCTCCTTCTTGTGCTCAAGCTGCTTGAGCTGCTCCCAGTTCTTCAACACCGTCGCGGGGTCATCCGCCTTCACGTCGCCGAACACGTGGGGATGGCGATGGACAAGCTTGTCGGCAACGCCATTGGCGACATCGTCGAAGGTAAACCGTCCCTCGTTCTCGGCCATCACGCTCTGGAACATGATCTGAAGAAGCACGTCGCCGAGTTCCTCGATATAATTGACCTGATCATCGGGATTGTCCATCGCCGCAAGGAGTTCGTAGGTCTCTTCTAATACGCAAGGCTTAAGCGACTCCAGCGTCTGAACCCTATCCCAAGGACAACCCGTCCGAGGATTCCTCAGACGGGTCATAATCTCATGCAACCGTTCTATTCCTGTCATATGTCACAAGTGGTAGCCAATAGTTGTAGTGGTACAGCGGAAATCGACCCTCCTTTGTACCACTACCACTTCCCACTACCACTAAATCCTAAGTATTTCCAACACCGTCTTCGCGGCCGGACCATTGAGCTCCTTCAAAAACTCGTCACAGCCGGTGAAATCCTGATACGCAGTGCGGGCATTCATCACCGCGACAGACCCCATTCCAGCCCTAAGCGCGGCCTTCACGCTGAACCCGGATCCGGCCACGGCTAACGCATTGTACGGACGCAGACGCGTCCGTACGCACGCAAGCCGCCAAGCGTCCCACTTCATGCTACCATAGGTCGGCGACTCTTCCTGATAGAGCTCTACCAACGGATCAAGCAACGCGGCAAAAGTGCCGCGGACCTGCTCAACGTCGGCGCGAGTCACGATCACGACCTTCACTCCCTTCGCCGTCAGCGCCTTCACAAAGTTCACAAATGTCGCATTCAGAGGATTCATGACGGCAGCAGTGAACTCTTTACGAACCAGATCACTGAAATCTCGCGCCGCCTTAAGCGCGGTCTTCTTGGTCTTCACCACCTGGAAGTACTCCGCGAAGCAACCCTGATAACTGCCACCTGCAAAATGCCGCGCCTCAACCGCGGAATCAAAAGGAATCTCGCCGAGATCGGCGAGAAACCTTTCGGTTATCCGAGAAAGGAGCCCCGCGCCATCTATCGCCGCGAAGTCATATTCGATTATCACGCCTTTATCCGCCATGACAACTCCTTTCTTTTCCGTTCCATCTCAAGCTGGGCCCCTGGCCCAGATTACGCACCGCTTACTTAGCGATGCGTTTCTTACGGGGCTTGGGCTGCCCAATCTCCGAAAGGATCTTGCGGAAGCTACCCTTACGGACATTGAACGGCTTGCCGCCCTTGATACGCGGGAATTCGCACGCACGGATAACCGCGCTCGCGTTCTCGTCAGGACCAACGACGCCGGATACTCCCGTCATGGCGCACTCGACAGCCTTGCGCGCACACTTCTCGATGAGCCCAAGATCCTTCTTGTTCGGAGCCGCCGCACGGGCGAAATAACCAGACTTGAAGACCTGCACCTTCTCGGCCTTGAGAAGCTCCCCGAAACGCTTACCGATGTACTGTCCGACATTGACCTTGTCAAGCCGCGGATGACCGAACGCATCAACCGGCACCTCTTCGCCGCGCTTCTTCATCTCCTTAATGATGTCGTTGACACCCGCGCCTTCGGAAACGAAAATGTTGACGCTGTCGACCTTATCCATGATCGCGAGAAGACGCTTCGCCTCGGCCTTGAAGTCGATCTTGCACTCCGGAACGTATACGGCATGGACATCCTGACGAGCAAGAGTCTGATTGAACTCAGGAAGGAAGAGCCCCTTCGACTCCATCGACTTGAGCATCTTGCGATAATACTGCGCGGTCTTATAGGTAAGCCAACCGCAATTACGCCCCATGACCTCGTGAATCGTAAGCGCACGAGGATTCGCACTGTTCTCCTTGACGACGTTCATGAAGAACTTCGCACCCTCTTCAGCCGCCGTCCAGGCGCCGAGAGACTGCTTGATCGGATAAACGTCGTTATCGATGGTCTTCGGAAGCCCGACGACGATCAACGGATAATTGTTCGTCGAAAGATAAGCCGCAAGATCGGCCGCCGTGGTGTTCGTGTCGTCACCGCCGATAGTATGAAGAACGTCAACCCCGTCCTTGACAAGCTGATCGGCCGCAACCTTAAGCGGATCCTCACCTTCCTTGACAAGCCCGCGCTTGACGCAATCCTTAACATTCGTGAGCTTCACACGGCTGTTACCGATCGGAGAACCGCCATGCTTGGTGAGCACAAGCGCGTGCTTACGTACCTCGGGCGTAACCGGAATCGAATCACCCTTCAAAAGACCCATATATCCATTGACATAGCCGATCATTTCGACATTCGGCGCCTTCTTGTTGTACTCGTCAATCAGGAACCCAATCGAACTGGAGAGACACGGAGCGAGACCGCCCGCGGTAAGAAACGCAACCTTCTTCACTTCTTTCATTTTATTTTTTCTTTCACTTAATTATCAACAAATCTTCTGCCCGCTATTCGTTGTCAACAGCAAGTAATCCTGTCACTGCTCCGCTGACAACCAATAACCTCGGCCTTCATATCGCCTTCACGACATTGACCATTTCAATCGCCGAAACCATCGCCGAGAAACCCTTGTTGCCCTGCTTGGTGCCACAGCGCTCGACCGCCTGCTCAAGATTCTCGGCCGCGACAATACCGTCCAACACCGGAACGCCGGTCTTAAGCGAAATTTTCGTAAACGCCTCGGATGTCGCAGATTCAATAAGCATAGCATGAGGCGTAGCACCCTGCACAACCGCACCCAGCGCAACAACGGCATCGTAATTCTTCTCCGCAAGCTTCAGCGCCGCAAGCGGAAGCTCGTATGCGCCAGGAACCTTGACTAGTGTGAGATTCTTCTCGTCGCCGCCATGCCGAACAAACGCATCAACCGCACCCTTAACGAGCTGTTCGGTGAGAAAACTATTGAATCGGCTGACAATTACCGCGACCTTCATGCTTTTCGCGGAAAGTTCACCATTGATTTCTTTCATTGCCTTCTTTCCCTTTTTTCCAACAAAACGGCGCACATTTTATCAAATAAGTCAGTTTCTGTCAATCATCCCACGCTGCCGCGCCAATGATACCGCTTCCGCACGATCTCCCGCTCCCAATTTGAAGAAAGCACGTTTAAGATGCATTTTCACGGAGTTTTCGCTGATCCCCAGCTTTTCACCGATTTCGCGATTGCCAAGACCCTTACCAACTTCGGAAATCACTTCTGCCTCACGTGGGGACAGTCCCTTCATACCTTTGCGAGTTTCATAGATCTTCCGCACTTCTTCCGTCATATATACATCGCCGGACATCGCCGAACGAATAGCGGCAATAATGATCTCGACTGGACTTTCCTTCATCACATAGCCGAGCGCACCCTCTTCAATGGACCGATACACGTCCTCAATGGTATCTGATGTCGTCAACATCACAACCCTAGCCTTCGGATTGGTTGCCAATATTTCCTTAAGAACTTCAATACCGTTCTCATCCGGCATACGCACATCCAACAATACCACATCCGGCTTAGTCTGCGCCACAAACTGCGCCGCACCCTTACCACCGGCAAAATCTCCGGCAAAACTCAACTCCGAATCGGACTCAATAATATACTTGAGCCCAGTCCTCACGACCACATGGTCATCAATTACCGCAACCTTAATCATGCGGCTATTATATCATAAAGTTAGAGTATTTTGTCAAATTAAACCACGCTTAACAAGTCGGCGAGAGATTCCATTCGCAGCGCATAACTAGACTCTCCCAGCGAACCGAAGCCATAGGCGCAGAACGCGCCCTTCACACCGGCGTTAGCCGCACAATCAAGATCAGTCCAGCTGTCACCGACCATCCAGTCCGCCGGCGTAAGCGTATGCCCGAGCCTTGCAGCACACTCCAGAAGCGGTTTCGCCGAAGGCTTCTTCTCGTCACAATCCCCGCCGGCGACCACCGCGGACCCGAACAGCTTATCAAGCTTAAAATGTTCGAGAATCGCCTTAGTAGCGAAATTAGGCTTCGAGGTATTAACCCCGAGCGGACACCCGCGACGCGCAAGTTCATGCAACGTCTCCTCCACCCCAGGATAAAGCGCACAATGCTCCAGCATATGCTCGGCATAATGCGATCGGAATATCTCCCACAGGCGATTGGTTATCTCCTCCCGCGGCAAAGATGCCGCGTCTGCAAACGGCTCTGGAATCGCATGCGCAAGCAGATACTTCGCACCCTGTCCCACACACGCCAGCACCGCCTCCTGCGAAATCTCCGAAAGTCCGAGATCCCGACGCGTATGATTGACCGTCGCGGCGAGATCCGCACGCGAATCGATTATCGTACCGTCCATATCAAAAAAGAATGCTGGCATACGTAGTTGAGGGGTTGAGAGGTTGAGGGGTTGAGGGGTTTAGAACGGGGAGGGAGACGAGAATTCCAACCACTCGGAGGTATGTGGATGCTTGAAACGGAGACGGAGAGCGTGAAGGTAAAGGCGGTCGGATCTAGTCCCGCCGTATTTCACGTCACCGACCACCGGGTGCCCCGCCTCCGAGAAATGCACGCGAATCTGATTTTTGCGACCGGACTTGAGGGTGACTTCGACGAGGGAATGGGGAACGGGGGATGGGGAATGAGGAACGGGGGAGAGGAGCTTCCATTCGGTGCGGGCAAATTTGGGCTTTCTAGAATCAGAGCTACCGAAAACTCTTGATCCGCCGACTGCAACCGATCTGACCTTGTAACCATCAGCGTCTTCCAACAGATAAGACTCGAAAACTCCGTATGACTTTTCAAACCCACCCTGGACCTTCGCGATATAAGTCTTCTCGGTGAGTTCGTTCCAGTTCGAACGAAAATACTCGGCGACGGCTTCAGACTTCGCGAACATCATCACACCACTGGTCTCGCGGTCAAGACGATGGACAAGCCAGACACGGTTGCGGCTCTTGAGCTGTCCCTTCCGCACATAATCGTTGAGAACGTTCTCCGCCGTCAGCTGCGCTTCCCGCGCCGCCCGCCCAACTACCTTTGTGTGCGTGGTGAGCATCCCCGCGGGCTTGTCGATCACGATCACATCGCGATCTTCGTATAAAACGTCAAAGGGAAGCCGATGCCTTCCCTTTGCGCTTCCTGGGAATTTATCCACCGCTCTCAACCTTTGACCTCAACCTTCAACCTGACGGTCACATTCCAAGCACTTCGCCTGCCATAAGGTTACGCCCGCGCAGAAACGCGCCGCCGTCCATCACGCCGGACCCCTCGGGCTTGACCTTGGTAAGGAGCAGCGCGGTGTTGCCGCAGCGAACCACCGGACCGCGCTTGGTGACCTCGATCACCATGCCCGGAGAGGAAGAACGACGATCCTCCGCCACCCTGCTCCAGATCTCGGATGCAAGTACCACGAGACGCCCAGAATTGCCCTTCTTGCGAAAACGATCCGGAAGGAACGTGTAACAACCGGGCCACGGAGAATACGCCCGGATCTTGCGCTCAATGTTGATCACGTCCTCGTTCCACCTGATCTCACCATCCGTCTTCTTAAGCTTATGCGCGAACGAGACGTCATTCTCATCCTGCTCCACCGGCGGCGGCAACGCGTTACGCCACATGAGCTTGAGCGCTTTGGCCAGCGCCACACCGCCGGCGACCGCCAGCTCGTCCATTAGCTCCCCACCAGTGACATCGGAATAAATCGGCTCGTAGCTTTGTAACAGAATCGGACCGTCATCCATGCCGAGCCCCATCTTGATCACACTCACGCCCGTCATACCGTCACCCGCCGCCAAGGCCGCTATCACCGGCGAGGCGCCGCGGTATTTCGGCAGCAGCGAGAAATGACAGTTGACACAGCCAAAGAGCGGAAGATTGAGGATCTCTGACTTGAGGAACTGACCGAACGCCACGACCGCGATGACATCTGGCTTCCACTGACGAATTCGCGCCAACGCCTCGGGCGCATTGACACTTTCTGGCGTGATAATCTCGGTAATGCCAGCACGCGTGGCAAAATCCTTGCACGGACATGGCGTGATCGCCTTGCCGCGCCCCACTGGGCGGTCAGGCTGCGTTACGACGCCTACGACCTCTAGCTCCGGCTCGCGCATCAGCGCCCGGAGACAGGTGGCGCTCGCTGCGCTCGATCCCATGAATACAATCCGCATATTGGCGGATATTATAGCAAAAATGGCCCTGTCACGGGACGCGCTCGATAAGTGATTCAACCGAGCAGTATAATGCCGCGGCGATGGGGACTATCGTATCCAGCTGCGCCTTGTTGATATCCTTGCGACGCTGCTCGAACTCCTGAATCGTCCGAACGGACACACCGGAACGCAGGAACATATCCCAGAAATCCCCCGCCTCGAACTTCAGCTCGTTGCCGGCGAAATCCAACATCCTCCCCAGCGACTTCTTCGCCGGCGTCAGATATAGCATAGAATAGGCGCGAAAACCCATCCCGTAGTCGTTATTCCGTTTTCCGAAACCGAACTGCGGACTCACGATTCTCTCAGCGGATCCATGAAGCAGCGTACGCATCGTCTTTTCCACCAGCCGCATGTTATACGCCCACAGGCGGATAGTTGTCAACCCTCATCTTCTACAGTACAAATGACGACGGTGGGACGACCGCGATCGCCTTCGAATGGAAATGCGTCAGGTCACGGGTAAAGAGATGCGAACACCCTGCCTTGACGGCTGACTGCAACTGGATGTCATCCTCGAAGTCACGGTCGTGGAAATCAGCGGCTCGCTGCATCAGTTCCTTGTCGAGCGGAACGACGTTGAATACAGCGAGGATGCCGCGGACCGCGATCATGGCCGTAGTCTCGCTTTTCAGTCGCTCGGCGACATAATGCACGTTGTTGACGGTTAAGGCCGAGATGTACCCCTCGACCAGCCCTTCCTCGCATGCCGCCCACAACTTGAGCGCATCATAATAAAACGGTTCGCGCTCAAGGAAGAAGTCAAGGATGACATTCGTGTCCAGAAAGACCCGCCGCTTGCGGTAAACGCTCTTCGGATGCTTCTTCATCTGGCGCCGAACCTTTCCATCATCCGCTCGCCCAGCAGTTCGCGATAATCCCAGTCCGCCGGAAGCGGCGCACTCGGCTTCAACAACCCCTTCAGCTGACGCGTCCTCGGCGGCAGCTCCTCCTGACGGCTCTCCGCCTCGTCCAGCATGCACACCATGGAAACGAAAAGCTTCGAAATGCTGACCTTGCGAACCGCCGAATGATGCCGCGCCCGCTCCAGCACGCTCTCGTCCATACTCAAAGACACCCGTGTCGCCGCCATCTCAAACTCCGTTTATGCGTATTGTTTCCCTTAAAGTTATACGCATATTCTATCACACCTGTCTTTGACATGCAATACCACAAACTCAACCTCCATCAGAGCGAAGCCTCGTTACGCGAGCGAGAGCCAACAGTCGCGCGAGAGCACATTAACGGGGACGATGTGATTTCGACCCCCATAGTAAAGGGCGCGCGTGAAGGCGCGCGCGTCGAAATCATGTCGGGGTCCCCGATAATGTGCGGTTCGGGCGAGCTGTCGGTCTCGCACCCCTGCTAGGGCATCGCTTCGCGACTCGCTGCGCTCGGGGGATATGCGTAACCCGGAGCTTGGCTCCGGTACTAAGATCGACTTGAACAACGTCGATCGCAAAATTTATCCTCACCGCACGGTGATGAGTTCGGACCAGTTGGTGGTGGAACGCTTCGATAGCAACGAGCGCTTCATCTTCCATTCACGGACGATGCCTTCCGAGGCAGAGAACACCTTGTCGCGTCCGTACCGCGCGTTGAGCGCGTCGATCGCCTGATAGAGCTTCGAGGATTCACGCGGCGCGGATTCGGAAAAGAGATCGAGCTGCTGCGTCGCGCCGACATGTTCTAGTCCGAAGAAGACAACTCCCGACTTGCGATACCGCGCACCTGGAACCCAGAGCGCCTCGACCCCGTCACTGATCGCCTTGAGCATCTTGTTGGTCGCGTCCGTCGGCTCAGGAAACATCACGGTCTCGCTCACGAAGTTCGCCTCCCACCCTTCGTCACTTTCAAACATGCCGGGCTTCGCGAGCTGCGCGTAGATGTTGCAGCCGGACGCGAGGAGTCCGTGCTTGCGCAGCTTCACCGCCGCCTGGGAAGCGAAGGAGGCGACGGACTCCGAAAGCTCTTCAAGCGTCGTCACGGGACGCCCGAACGAACGCGAACACGAAACCGAATCCGGGTCCGCATCATAATCGCGATCTTGACTGCAGCCGACGCCACGAAGCTCGGTCGCGGTCCTGAGCAGCGTCACGCCGCCGATCCTGCGCACCACGTCGTCGGGCGCGTCACGGAGATCCTTCGCACTCGCGATCCGATCGGCCATTAGCTTGTTGACAAGCCTACGTCCGACCCCCCACACCTCGCCCACTGGCAGCCGCGCAAGGATGTCCGTCGAATCTTCCGGGAGGATGTAGACGCCACCAGGCAGTTTCTTGCCGATGTGATTCGCGATCTTGGCGAGCGTCTTCGTCGGCGCAAACCCAACCCCGCACGGGATCCCCGTCCACCGCAGTATCTTCTTCCTCAGCCTTCTCCCGTATTCTAAAAGCTTTTCCCTCCGCAACTCTTCACTCTTACCTCTTAACTCTTCACTTCTATCCGCCGGCTCCGCCGGCGGATAGATAAACGCCTCGTCAATCGAATACTGTTCGACATCCAGCGCCTCCTCACGGAGAATGGAGACTATCCGTCGGGACATGTCGCCGTAGAGTTCGTAATTCGACGAGCGGAAGATCAGCTCTCCAGTCTTCTCGCGGTCCTTCAGCTGGAAGTAAGGAGTGCCGCGCGGAATTCCGAGCGCCTTGAACTCGTTCGACATCGCGACGCAACAGCCGTCGTTGTTCGAAAGCACGGCAACCGGCTTCCCGACGAGCTTGCGGTCAAACACCCGCTCGCAGGAAACGTAGAAATTGTTACCGTCAACAAGTCCGATCACAGGGAATGGGGAATGGGGAATAGGGATAGATTCATTTTCCGCCATTTTTAAACCTATGAATTACTGCCGTAACCATCCCAAAATAATCCAACTCATGACCATCGTCAATTCGAATTACCGGATACTTATCATTACCAGGTTCCAGCACATATCTTTTTTTAACAGCCTTCTTCTTCCCATTCCCCATTCCCAATTCCCCATTCCCTTCAACGCGCAAGCGTTTGACCGTAAATTCGCCGTCCACGGACGCAATGATGATATCACCGTCGACAGGTGTAAGCGAACGATCCACCACCAGCAGATCGCCGGGATTGATGCCGGCATCGATCATCGAGTCGCCTTCTACACGGACGAAGTACGTCGCTGCGGGACGCTTCACCAAGAGCGCATTCAAGTCGAGCGGCGGTTCCAGATACTGCTCCGCCGGCGACGGAAATCCCGCCACCACCGATCCCGCGACTCTCGCCTTACCGGACATTCACCACCTCTTTCTCGACCTCGACCTATAACCTGACACCTACTTCACCGTCCCGTGATCAGCGGACATGTTCTCGCCGAGCAGCGCCAGCTTCGGATCGCTCGCCTCATAGCCCTGAATCCATCCGTTCTCAAATCCGAAATCCGCCGCGGCCTCGGTGACGCTCTCGTATTCCTCCTTCGTCACGGACCGATTGAACGGCGGAGTCTCCAGAGCCTTGTACGCCGGAGTATATTGCGCCATAATTGAAACCGGAATCTCGCTCGAAAGTTCCGTCGCGAGCCACGCAAGATTCTCGATCGCCTCATCCGCATGTCCCGGCAGCACTAACACTCTAACAATTAACCTCCGCAACTCTTCACTCTTCACTCTTACTTCTTCACTTCTCTCAAACGCCCACTTTACCGCGGCGCGGGAGGCCTCGACATAACCGGGGGCGGAACTCGCCTTGATCGCGGTCTCGTTTTTGGAGTAACGGAGATCGAAAAGCGCCCAATCACAGAGATCACTGTATTCCTCCAATGTCTCAACGCGTTCATAGCCAGACGAATTCCAGACGAACGGAAGTCTGACACCTTCCTTGAAGAGCGGCTCGACCGCCTCGCGGATATACGGCAGATACGGCGTCGGCGAAACAAGATTCCAGTTCTCCACCTTGTCCTTCACCGCCAGCTCGCGGAAGATCGCCGTCAGTTCGGGAATCGTCTTGTCAACGCCTTCACCCTTCCAGCTCCACGGCGAATTCTGACAGTAAAGACACTTCATCGTGCAACGAGAGAAGAACACGCAGCCGCTACCACGCTCACCGGTGATCGGCGGTTCCTCCCCGAAATGCGGCCCCCACCGGAATACCCGCGGCAAATCCGCCGCGCCGCAGTAACCGGGACGCTTGCCGCACTTTCTCGGACACAGCTCGCAAATATCGAAACGGCAACTGCTCACTGATCACCACTCCATGTTCACTGTCCCAGAAACTCGTTCACCCTCGTCTTGTTATCGGTGTAATCCTTGCCCCATACCTAATCCCTACCTTATATCCTGTCCTTTTCCAGAAAACGAAGGCGAGCCAGAAGGATGACAAGCGCACCAATGAGATAGAAGACGGAAAGCGAGGACATCGAAAGCGCCATATTACCGAAAACCTTCGCGAGCCAGGGGAGCACCGTGGAGGATAGCGAACCGACAAGGAAAGCGATGCACATCATGATGCCGACGCCGGAAGCATGATAACGCGGATTGACCACATCAAAGAACGATGCAATAAAGTTCGAGTCGTAGACGCCGCGGAAGAATCCGAAGCCGAGCATCGCGACACAACACGCGATGAAGGTCGGCGCGTTCGCCATCCAGATGATAAACGGAACCGAAAGCGCAAGTCCAGCCACGCCGAGCTCCAGACGGATTCCTGGACGGCGCTTCGCAACCTTGTCTCCGAAACGCGATCCAAGCATCACGCCGACGATCGCGCCTACATAATGCCAGACGACGGCATGAAACCCGTGCCAGGTCTTGAGGAATATGTTCTTACCCGCATCTAGATCCATGTAATGACCCTGCAGGAACGCCGGCATCCAGTTCTTGAAGCCGATGTCAACATAGATCATCATCGCCAAGCCCAAAATCACGCAGATCGCTGTTGGCTTGGAGAAGACCGACGCGACCGCTTCGCGGATCGTCGGTTTTCCAGGTTGAAGGTCGGAGGCTGAAGGTTGAACGGCGGATTCGACCGGTTTGGTGTTCTTAAGGAACACGGAGAGCAGAACCGCCCAGCCAATACCGATCGCGCCGAAGGTCCAGAACGGAACACGCCAGTGTTCGCCGCCCTGTCCCGCCACGAAACCAGCGAGCGTTCCGCAGCCGATGATGCCGAGGTAGAGCCCGAGCTGGAGGATGGACATCGCCGTCGCGCGCGAATCCTTATGAAGCTGCGACACCAGCGAGGTGGCCGAGGGATAGTAGAAGGTCTGGCCGAGTCCGTTAAGGACGCCGTACGTGACGACCAGCAGGCCGACGGATGCCACGAAGCCAGAGAGGAAGATGCCGAGACAGAACACCGCGACGCCGATCGTCACCATCCACTTGCGGCTGAAGAGGTCCGCGGTGATTCCGGCGATCGGCACGCAGATGCCGTACATCATCGCGAACACCGTTCCCACGACGCCGATCGCCACCTTCGCATCCTCCGGATCCGTGGTCGGCAACAACGTCGCACACATTGCCCCGAGGGACGGCCCGTACAACTGACGAGTACCCTGTTGAAGAAAGAACGCAACCCACAGCAGGATCAACGCCGTCCACTTGTAATCAAGTTTTTTCATACTACGGGTATTATAACATATTACCCTCACCACAACGACATACTCCGTGGATATCGCATCGTCGCGGCTTCGGCAGAAGTCGTCTCAGTCACCGCTCGAACTCTTGATTTCTTCTCGCACCCCTGGTATCGCTTCGCTTGGGGGATATGCGTAACCGCGAGGCGCGAAGCACCGCAGCACCACACGATGGTTGCTCGCCGTTCTAACGACGGATGAAAGAGATATTACGGAGACGGATGTGCTCGGCGGTGGCGGTGGAGCGGAGATTAAGCGCTACGAGTTCGGTATGCGCGAGATCGAACGCGGTATCGAAGGCAAATTCGATCGGATGCCAGGCGTCATCACAGGGTAACGTCACCGGTTTGCCATGATAACGCGTCTCGTTGGAAAACAGAAGGAGCTCGAGCTGCGCATTGGAATCACCGGACAGCTTCACTTCGCCGGAAAAAACCCAGTGTCCGTTCCCCACCGACTTGAAACCCTCGGTCACCACCGCCTGTACGCCGGCGTTCTTCTCACACTGGACAAGGTGATAGACCGCCGCGCCCTTCTCGTCCCGCTCCGTCGCCTCAAACTTTGTCATCCACGAGGGGAAGCGCGACCATACAGAATGCCGCGGCAGTTTCTCCGCGACGAGATTCGCATCCGCGACCTGCACCGCAGCGGGTTTGCCGCGGAACCTCCAACCGACACTGACAACATCTGCGAACGCTGGAATTGCCGGCTCAGATTTCTCACCAGTGATCGTCAGCTCGAGTTCACCCGGCTCGCCCTGAACCATCCAGTCCGTTGGCGACGTCAGCCGCCTCCCGTCGTACCAACAGTTCGCAACCTTCACCACGAAATTCGACGAGACCAGCCATTTCTTCGGATCGTTGCGCACGATGACCACCGGACCGAGCGACTTGCCTTTGTTCCTCCACCCGCTCACGCCGACCGCATGCGGGAACACGCAATCCTCGAAGACGAACGTCTTGGGCAGCGTGCCCATGTTCTGTCCGCGGAAAAGCCAGCTGATATTCCCGCAATCAACCGCGGAGAGCCGCTTGAAGACGAAGTCGTTCTCCTGATGCTTCAGGTCCTGCGGACCCGGCTCGCGCTTCTGCGCGGCGCCGTTCATCTCATTCCACTTGTTGTTACGCCGCAGCACTCCGTTGTATTCGTTGCCGACCAATCCCTCGTCCGCGCGGAAGACATTGATGTCCTCCATTAGCACGCGCATGTTGGTGCTCTGCGGAAACACCGCCTTGCAGGTAGTGCCGATCGTGACGTCACGATAAACTGCATCCCTTACGCCGCTTACCACGAGCGCATTGTCTCCGACATAAACCCATGAATGTTCAACCAGCGGATTCTTTCCGCCGTTGGTGAATCCGTCTGAACACATCATCGTGGCAAGCAGCTTGACGTTGCGGAAAACCGCACCATCGGCCCAGCAGGTAATGTTGAACGTACGCGCATCGACGAGCTTCACGCCTTCCACCTTCGTGCCAATCCCGCCAATAGCGACAAGCCCCCGTCTCGTGTTCTGAGTCTGGTCATAACGGAAGATATCACTCATCGGATCGAGAATCATTCCGCGTCCGTGAAGATACATTCCCTTCGCCTTCAGCCTGAGCCGCGCATTCAACACCGCACCCGGCGCGATGTAGATCTCCTTGACGTCATCGGCGACTGGTAGCACTCCATCCCTATCCGGAGCCTCAAGCCAGCCGTCGACGAAAAGACAACCTGGCTTATCCTTCGCCGGGACATCCGTTTCCGGCGCATCGGCGAAGACCGAAAGAATCGTCTTATCGTAATCATTGATCCGCACTCCGAAATAATCCGGTTTATCCAGCCATACCGAAATTACGCCGTCTGTGAACGAATGACGGAACCGTTTCGCGGACGGAAAGACGTTATAGCTTTCGACATCTCCGTTGACCGCAATATCAACGCGCACCGGACCACCCTCGAAGGCGAACTCGCAGAAACGCCGGTTCACGTCCCCACCGTAAGTGCGATCGCGGAGCGCGTCCTTCTCGCAGTGATTCCACACTACAAGCGGCTTCGTCACCGAATCCTGCGTCACGGACACGCGATAGAAATCGTCACGTTCGATCGCGGACGGATAATCCGGATAAACGACTAGCGCGTTTTGTGCCTGCGCACAAAACGCGGAAAGCCAGAAGGACAAAGCAAGAAGAAAAAAACGAGGAATATTCATCATCCACAATATCGGACCGATGGGGCGATGGCGCCCCACCTCCAATTGTCAACCGGGGAGCGAAAGCCCACCGTCGATCATGATCGTCGCGCCGGTGATGTAACGGCCCGCGTCAGATGCAAGGAGGAGCGCGGTGCCGGCGGCATCCTCGGGCATCGCGTAGTCGTGCATCGGGATCGCGTTCGTGACCTTCTTCGCGTATTCGGGATTGCCGAGGCACTCCCTGTTGCGATCGGTGAAGAACACTCCGGGACAGAGGTTGTTGACCGTAATACCCTCGGACGCGACCTGACGGGCGATGCCGCGGACGAGGTTCTCCTGGGCGGACTTCGTGGCGGCATAGACGCACATGTCGGGATGGGGACGGCGTTCGTTGACCGACCCGACGACGATGAACCGACCCCACTTCTGCGCCTTCATCTTCGGATAGCAGCGCTGGAACATCCGCAGGGTCGCGAATAAGTTGACCTGCACCTCCTTCTGCGCCTCGTCAAGCGGGAACTCAGTCCACGGGATCTTCGCCTGGATCGACGCGTTGGCAACAAGGATGTCCGGCATCTCGCCCTTCGTCTCGAGTCCGTCGAAGAACGCGTCAATCGCCTGCGGATCGGAGAGATCACAAACCTTGGAATTATGGCGAATCACCTTCGCGCCGTATTCCTCGAGCGCATCGCCGATGGCCTTGCCGATTCCGCGGGTCGAGCCCGTGACCAACGCCGTCTTACCGGTAAGATCGAACTTCTCCTTGAGCATCTCAATTCTCCTTTACGTGATAAACCGCGAACCCATACGCACCCAGCCTGAAGACGTTCGCGCCCGTCTTCTCCGCGCGTCTCGATATCAGCGGTTCCGCGGCAAAAGTGCCGCGGAGAGAGCGATCCGGGGACACCTCGACCGTGTCCGTCGTCTTGGTGACGGCCTTAAGCTCGAAATCCACCGAGACGTCGACTGACCGGTCGGACCAGTTCTGCACGACGAACATCGTCTCGCCCTTTCCGCGGCGGACGAACGCCGTGACCTCGTCCGGCTGCGAGGTCTGCAGCCAGATCATTCCGTCGAACCCGCTCACCGCGGTGAACGCGGGATGTTCGCGACGGATCGCGGAGAGCTTCTGCACGAGCGCGTGACGGTACCTGCCGTAGTCCGTCTCGAGCGCAGACCAGTCGAGCGGCGTACGACCGAACATCGAATGCTTCTCATCCGCTTCGGCGAATTCGTTGCCGTTGAAGAAGAGCGGAATTCCGTCCGCCGTCAGCAGCCACACGCAGACCTGGTCCATCGCCTCGTGTCCGAACGCATTCTCGCGACGGGGACGCACATCGGTCGCGATGTCGTGGTTGTCGTAGTGATTGACGAAACGTGAACCGCGCGGATGAACCGCGGTCTGACTGTCCCAACGGCGGCGAATGCACTGCGCGTCCCGCTTCCCGTCCTTGAGGAACACCTCGCACGGGAACCAGCCGTAGTCGGCGTCGAACGCCTTCTGCTGGTTCGCGCAGTTCTGTCCCTCGCAGATCATCGCGGCATGATTGGCAGTGACCGCGTTCATCATGTCGCGGGCGTCGCACCAGAAATCCAGCGGCACCTGGTCTCCGACATCGCAGCGAAAGCCGTCGCAGCCGTATTCGGTGAGCAGATAGCGCATGTTGCCGATCAGGTATTCGCGCAGCTTCGGCTCCTCGAAGTTAAGCTTCGGAAAACGCCACGGTCCCTTCTTCACCGTGCCGTCGCCATTCCAATAGGTGAACTCGGGATGTTCCTTCAGAAACGGCGCGGCCGGACCGCAGTGAAGATACACTAGGTCGAACATCACGTACATCCCGAGCTGATGCGCCGCCGCGACGAAGTCCTTGAGGTCCTGGTCGGTGCCGTACTCCGGATCGACATGGAAGTAGTCCGCCATACGGTACTGGTTCCTCGGACAGTTGAAGCCGCTCTTGATCTGTCTCGGACTCCAGAAGCTCTGGTCCATGTCCTCATCCATCTTCATCACCGGAACGAGATAGAGGATAGTGAAGCCAGAGTCCTTCAGATACGGAAGCTTTGCCTCCGCAGCCTTCAAGGTCCCTTCCTTAGTGAACGCCCGCGGCTGGATCTGACAAATGACACCTTTCGTAAACCACTCCGGTGCCTTTCGCGCATTCGTGTAGCACGTATTGTCTGCAAGCGCCACCGCCGCCACCAGTCCGAGCATCAACGTAATGATTTTTCCCACCATAACGCTTCAGTATTCACTATTCACTGTTCACTTGACAGACAGTGGTCCTTAGGACCAGCGCCGGTCATTGGCCCATTCCTTGTCCCACTCCTTCGTGGAAGCCCACGGCGCGGGAAATTCCTTGCACGCCTGCTTCTTGATGAGCTTTTCGTTGAGCTCGTCAATACCGAGTCCGGGTCTGGTCGGAACCTTGATGAATCCCCCCTCGTACGAAAGCGCGGGCTTCACGAGATCTCCCCACCACGGGACATCGACGGAATGGAGTTCGAGGGCCATGAAGTTTCGGGTCGCCGCGGCAACATGGACGGCCGCCATGCAGGCGATCGGAGATTCGGCCATGTGGATGTTCATCTGCACGCCGTAGTCCTCGGCCATGTCGCCGACCTTCTTCGTCTCCATCATGCCGCCGCAGGTGAGGAGGTCGGGATGAACGACCGCGAGCGCATGCGACTCAAGGAGCGGCTTGAAATCCTCTTTGAGATAGATGTCCTCGCCGGTCCCGAGCGGAGTCGTGGTCGCGGCGTGAAGCTCGCGCCACTGCTCAACGTTGCGCCACGGAAGGACGTCCTCGGCCCAAGAGAGATGATATTTCTCGAGACGGCGGAGGAGATTGACGCAGTCCTCGTAAGGGATATGTCCGAGATGATCGATCGCGATCGGCACCTCCCAGCCGATGACATCACGGACGTCGGACATGTATTTCTCGAGATAGTCGAGCCCCTTCTCCGTGATATGGATACCGGTGTGTCCGTGCGCGGTCGTGAAAAGCTCGAACGCCTCGCCGCGCATCGAGCGCGGATCGATCGAACCGTGCGGCGTCTGGACGACGTGCTTCATCTTACGCATGTAGTCGAGATAACCGAGCGGCGCGATCAGCGCGTCCTTGACGTTCGTCAGGAGTTCGATGCCGAGATCCATCTTGAGGAAGGTGAAGCCCATCGCCATACGCTCCTTGAGCGCCTTGCCCATATCGCGTCCGCCGCCTTCAGAATCGGTGTCGCAGTAGCAGCGGATCTCGTCGCGCCACTTGCCGCCAAGGAGCTGCCAGCAGGGAACGCCCCAGGCCTTGCCCGCGAGGTCCATGCACGCGAGTTCAACCGCACAGACGCCGCCGGCCTGACGCGAATCGCCGCCGAACTGCTTGATCCGGCGGAAGATCTTCTCGACGTTGCACGGATTCTCGCCGAGGATGCGGCTCTTGAGCATCGCGGCGTAGGTGCGTGAAGAGGCGTCACGGACTTCACCGTAACCGACGAGTCCCTGGTTGGTATAGAGCTTGAGGAGCGTGCAACGCTTCGGCGCGCCGTCGATGTCGGCAAAGCGCATGTCGGTGATCTTGAGCGTCGCGGGATTGATCTTGTTGATTCGCATAATAACAGTTGAAGTATGAAGTTGAAGTTGAAGAGCGGATGAACTCTTTACTTGAAGGTGAGTTCGTTCTTCGGATCCATGAGCATGAGCGAGCACCACCAGTTGCCAGAGCTGCCGCAACGGGTCTTGAACTCGATCGTATTCTCGCCCTCCTTGAGCTGGATCTTGACGCGCTTCCACTCGTCCGTAGTACCGCTGAAGCTGCGAATATAACCGCCGTTAACGGTGAGCTCGCCGAACCAGTCGTTCATCTCGCCGATTTCGAGTTGCATATCCCGCGGCGCGACGACATTGAAAGTCAGCGAGACGTTCTCGACGCCGTCCGCATTAAGCACGGGAACATAACCCGTGGGACCGTTCAGCTGGAAACGTCCGTCAACATCCGTCTTGAGCGGGATAACGCCCTTCTTGCAGGTTAGCGTCGCCTGCTCGACGAGGCGCGCTCCGCGCGGAAGCGCCGTGCCGACATTGTCGACGTACGCATCATTGAGCGTTTCCTTAATTCCGTCGCCTTCAAGATGGATGACTCGCCAGAAAACGTGTCCGCTCTGCGGATCCTTCCACGAGAGACGGTACTTGCCACGGAAGCCGCGGAACTTCACGAACGCCGCGCACTCGTCGCCACCTTCGGCCGCGACCTTGAGATTCGTCTTCCACTCATGGTTGATGAGCTGATCGAGCGCCTCGTAGGCGGGCTTCTTCTTCATGTCCGTGGTGAAGAGTCCGGAGACGAGCGGCTCGCCCTTCACGCCTCCGCCGTCGACGGTGTTCCACCAGGTGATGCCCATCAGGGACTTGTGGGAGAACCACTTGCGGTAGATATTACGCGTAAGCACGGCCTGGATCATACGGCTTCTGGCATCCGATCCCGGCGAGGTGATGGTTATCTCGGAGACGTGGATGGGCTTGCCGGTCTTCGCCATCATGTCGAGGCGATCCTGGATCGTCCTGGGCGTGCCGACCCAGTTGATGTTCGTCTCGCCCTGCGCGAGCCGTGCGCAGTCATTGGTGTTGAAGATGTGCATCTGGCAGCCGACGATATCGATCTTCGCGCCCTGCTGCTCGAGGTCCTTGACCTGGGCGAGGAAGTCGTCACAGATGTTATAGTCGTTAATGTTGAGCTTCGCCCACGCTGGGAACGCCTCCTTGGCGTCGAGGAGCGCATGGAGCGGATAGTCGCCGGGCATGAGTCCGTAGAGCGAGAACCACACCGGGAGCCCCGTGCGCGACTTGCGGTAACGCGACCAGTCGCGCGAACTCTCGTTCACGACGTCCCAGCTGTCCACGAGTTCTCCGTAGTCCTTAGCGACATCGAAGACGCGCTTGCGGAAGATGCGGCGCATCGCCTGCGTGAACTCTGGGAGCTTTTCGCCGACTTCCTTTTCGGTCACGGCATCATAGACGCGGTTCCAGCGCGACTTCCACGAACCGTTCCAGCCGCCGTCCCAGTTGTTGACATCGTCAACAGACTCGCCGAAACGCGGAATGCCGAGGTGCTCGATGTAGCGCTTCTCGTTCTCGGGACAGTAGTCAGTGTAGATCCAGGTCGGCTTGGCGCTACCCCAGATGAGGATGTGTCCGTGAACCCTCACGCCCTTCTCCTTGCAGAAGGTCACGATCGGTCCAGGCGCAGGACGGCGCCAGAAAGGATGCGCCATCGCCTCATCGCGCGTAAGCGAATTCCAGAAGTAGGGAGTGTCCTCGAAATCGCCGAACGCGCGGAGGCGTCCCGGCACCGGCTCATAGCAGTTCCAGTAGTACGCGACAGTCGCAGAATTAAAGATGCCGCCGCGTCCGTAGCTCGCCTTGTAGACATCGTTGTATTCCTTCTTCCCGAGCTGGTCGAAGTTGAAGATGTGGGCGCCGAACTTGAACTCGTGGTCGAGCTGTTCGACCGTTACTTCGGTTCCCTGCGAGACCGGCAGCGCCACTACGGCGTCCGCCTTGCGGTTCGCCTCGATGTCAGCATCGATCTTCGCCTGTTCGGCGTCATTCCAGATCTCCCAGTACTTCTCGCTCATCACCGACGGGTCGATCTTGAAGTCCGCCGAAGCCAGCGCCGTGAAAGCTACGAACAGTGAGCAGTGTGCAATGATCAGTTGCGGAATCTTGAATTTCGTCTTGTCAGCTTTCATTAGAATTACCTCCTCAACTCTTAACTCTTCACTCTTACTTCTTCACTTATCGCTTAGAAGTATCCGCCCTTGTCGATGATCTCGCTGATCGTGTCTCCCTGACGGACCCACGAGAAGATGTCGACCTCGTTACGCTCGATGCCTTCGGCGCGGAGCAGCACCTCGTACGCGATCTCGCGCGGAATGCAGATCACACCGTCGATATCTCCCATGATGATGTCGCCGGGGCGGACCGTCACCTTGCCGATCTTGATCGGGGTCTGATAGTGGGTGATCATGCAGCGCCCGAGCGATCCGTTGGAGACGCGGTACTTGTAGAAGATCGGGAACGGCTGTTCGAGGATCTGCTTGGTGTCGCGGATGCCGCCGGCGATGACGGCGCCGCGGATGCCCTTCGAAAGCGCGGTCGCGGTCATCACGCCGCCCCAGAGCGAGGCCTCGACGTCGGACGACGTATCCCACACGACGACGCCGTTCGGCTTGAAGTCGTCCAGCATCTGCGCACGGAAAGTCATCTCGCCTTCGATCATGCAGTTCGGCGCGCTCTTGACGGTGAACGCCTCGCCGCAGACGACCATCTCGTCGCGGAGCGGCATGATGTCATGCGGCAGGTTCTGGTCGAGGAGCGTGAGCTCGCGCATCACGTCGTTGACGCAGCCCGTATAGAGCTTCTCGAAACGCTCGCAGAGCTCCTTCACCGGGATCGGGAAATCGTTGGTGGGGATATGCTGACGCTTTTCGATCAGCTTATCAAGTTTCATGAGGCCGGCTTCCTTGGCCTTCGTACGCATATTGGCTAGACTTGGCATGATTGCTCCTTTGGTTTCTTAAGACGTGAATATGATAACACTTCACGCCGTCCGGGACAATAAACGATTCGGCACGAACTTCCTCATCTTTTGAGCAATCGCGTCGACGTGGCGGCATTGAGCTTCGTTTCGCGCATTCCTAATTGACCGCGATTTGACGCCGCCCGATAATCCTTCTCATGGGGCCCCCGCCCCATGTCATCAAAACAGCTTCAATTCCAAAAGCGAATCAAAAATCAAACCAGCCTCAAAGCGAGAATCATCGCGAATCCGGCAAATCCTCGCGAATCAACACGACAGGACGAACAAAGACGCGGTCGGAGTGAGTCCGTAAAACACCTCATTATCGGCATGCCAAATTCACCGTCCTCAGTGCGTATGAATTTTAACCCCTTCTGCCTTCGACCTCAACCTCAAAATCACTTCACGAGCCGGCTTCACCCTTCCCGCGACCAGCATCTCCACACCCGCCATCGTACCCGCACCGCTGCATAGCACTGCAAGATCTCCTCGCCCAACTTGGTGAGATGTTTAAACAAACCATCATGAAAGCATCAGCATCAAGGCGCGACAAGCATAACACCAAAAACAAACCAGCAGATTAAGCTAATAACACCGTCAATTATATTGCCGTAAAGAGCGAACATAAAGCCGCGCTCCTTACCAATTAATGCCCCTACCAGCAACCCCAAAACAGGAAACATCATGCCCAAAACAAAGCACAGCCCTTCATGACAATCGTTTTTCTGTTGCCCAACATTAACAGAAGATATTGGATGTGTTTTACGTTGCCGAACCTTGACATAAAACTCATTACTACAATGAGGACAAAAAGTTGTCGAGCCAATATACGAATCATCGACATCTACAATCGCACTGCATGATGGACATACTGTTCTCACATCTACCTCCTTGTTGCATCTACTCGCACACCATTACTTTCACTTTTCATCCTTATCTTTCGCGTTTTTCTTTGCTTTTAAGTCAATCCTCTCAACTGTCGTTTTTTTCTCCAACGGAGATCCTTCCAATGCTGTTTGAACCCAACATTTCTTATCGTCAAATTTCAGTTTTTTGTACTTAGTATCACTTGTAGTCTTTCTCTTCAAAACATTTCCTTCTTCATCTTGGATTTCCACAATCAGTCCATCAATTTGATATCCAGAATTAAGATCTATACCATACTGGCCCCTCGCATTATCTTTTATCGCAATCACCGAACATGTCTCAACCTTAAATTTATCCTTTTTGCTCTTTGCGGGAGTACACGCGCATTCCGCTGAATCTTGAATCATAAACATACCTTTAGACGAAGCAGAGCTAACAACAGTTCCAACAACCACTTTATATGAATTCGTCTCATTCGCCAAAACACTTACTGTCACCTCATATTCTCGTGATTTTAATTCTGTCTTTGAAAACTCTGACTTCTCCGTTGTCACGTTGTTTGATTTAACGAATTTTAGTTGCACCGTCATTGCATGTGCCGCAACCGCTAAAAGAAGCAATGCTGCCACCATAGAGTAACGTAACACCTTCATATGCACCTCCCATCCTAATGAATTTGCCCGACAAAGTATTTCACCGGAATACACTTTTGCGGGCAAAGAAAAAGCGCACCCCTTAGCAGATCTCGAACGAGGCACGACCAAGCGCCCAACTAGAAATCTGAAAGAGGTGCGCAAAGTGGGGGCATACAATTAGCCCGATACACTCTGCACAACCATCTAGCCAGCTTCCAGTTTGAAATTTTGGTCGTTTCGTTCGAAGCCAGATACACAGTTACGCGTATCACCTTGTTTTCACAAGGATTTCCGATGCGGAGATATTATCCCCGCGTATCAAAGATCAAGTCATCGGCAAGCGATTCTCACCACCCGCCTCTGGCAAATTAAATTATATCAAAATTCATCGCCGCTTGACGAATGTCATACAATTTTGATATTATGTTCATACAAAGAAAGGACATCAGGCCATGAACGACGCCCGAATGACAATCCGACTCCCCGGCGACACCTTGGCGTTTGCCCAGGGGTACGCCGCCAAATGCAACATTTCCCTCACCGATCTCGTTGTCAGATATTTCGAACGGTTGCGCGAATCGCTAACGCTACAGGATGAAGACGCATCGCCCGCGCTTTGCGCCCTGACAGGCGCTATCAAATCCGACATTTCGGATGCTGACGAGCGTGCGCTGTATCGAAAACATCTTTCGGAGAAGCACACGTGAAAATCCTCGTCGACCTCAATGTCTTCATGGATGTCATCCATGCGAGAAAAGACTTCGTCGCCGAATCACGGAAAATCCTATCACTCGTCGAACGAGGGAAGCACCAGGGGTGCTTCGCATCCCACACCGTGACGACCGCCTATTACCTGACCGACAACCAAGGCGGCAAGGCAATCGCGGAAAGCGCAATCGGCTATCTGCTCGACCACTTCGAAATCGTGCCGATCGGGAAAGACGAACTCCAGAAGGCGCGCCTACTGTCATTCAAGGATTTCGAAGATGCGGTAGTCGCGACAGCTGCGGTTAAGGCGAAGTGCAAGTACATCATCACGCGCAACACACGCGACTTCGCCGCCTCGCCGATTCCGGCGCTCACGCCAGCCGAATTCCTGGCGCTTTAACTGCCGATAACAAGAACTTCCAATGAAACGTGTGCTCGTAGCGTTGCGGTTGCAGGGGATCGCGGGACAGGAGAAATTGAGCGGCATCTTCCGCTATCTCGGCGACTCGCCTGAATGGGATGTGAGGTTCATCCGTTCGGCACAGGAGTTCACCGCCGCACGGGTGAAGACCGCGATCGCGGACGGATATGACGGCTTCATCGTATCCATACCGGACGCCGAACGCGCGGCGGAACCGCTCGCCGATACCGACATCCCGACGATCGTGATGGATATCCACAGTCCCGCCCTTTCCGCCCGCCGGAAGAACATCGTCTTCATCCGCAACTCGCCGGAAGAGATCGGGAGGTCCGCGGCGAACCACCTGCTTTCCATCGGACGCTGCCGGTCCTACGCCTTCGTGCATCATCAGTCCGTCATGCAGTGGAGCGTCGACCGCTTCAACGCCTACCGCGACACCTTGCGCGAACACGGCTTCGAATGTCACGAACTGAAATCGCCCGAAGGCATCGAGAAGCTGGAGCGTCCCGTCGGCGTCTTCGCCGCGAACGATGACCGCGGTTACGATGTGATCGAGTTCTGCCGCGCGAATCAGCTGCGAGTTCCCGAAGATATCGCGGTGATCGGCATTAACAATGACACGCTCGTCTGCGAGAACTGTCATCCTCGCCTCTCCTCCATCCAGCCCGACTTCGAACAAGAGGGCTATCTCGCGGCGGAAACCCTCTCGCGCATGATGCACCCCGCACCCTGCACCCCGCACCCTGCACCCCGCACCCTCTTCGTCGGCGTGAAGCAGGTGGTCCGTCGCGAATCTACCGCGGAACTTTCACTCTCGGGCAAGCTCGTCCAGCGCGCGCTCGTCTATATCCGCAAGAACGCGCTCAAGGGCATTTCGGTAACGGACGTCGCGGCGCATCTCCATGTCTCACGCCGCCTCGCCGACCTCAGATTCCGCGAACTCCAGGGCACGACCATCGGCGAGACCATCATCAGCGAACGGCTCACGGAAGTGAAGCGGCTGCTGCGCGAGACGAAGGACCCGATCGACGCGATCGCGGTCCGTTGCGGCTACGAGAACCCCAACTACCTGAAGAACCTCTTCAAGCGCCGCTTCGCGATGACCATGCGCGAATTCCGCAACCGCTCCAACAAGGCATAATAACCGCAGGCAGCAAGCTGCACGCGGTTATCTGATGCCGTAGACCGTCGAGCCGCTGCCGCTCATCGCGACGTCGCGGAGTCCCTCCGCACGGAGCTTTTCGAGCGCGGCGGCGATATCGGGATAAAGGCGGAGCGCCGCGGGCTGGAGGTCGTTGCGCCCCTTCCCGTTATCTTCGACACGATGTTCCTTGTAAACCGCCGCGGTCGAGGAGAAGATCGGCGGCGTGTAAAGGACGATGTCCTCCCTCTTGGGAAGTCCGTTTCGTTCGGACGGCGTGAGCCGCCTGACTCTCTCCCCCCGCCCCTCCATCATCACTGGCTCGCCGATCAGAAGTGCCGGCACGTCGCTGCCGACTTCGGCGGCGACTTCGAGCAGGATCTCTTCGGGAACGTTCAGATGCCAGAAGGCGTCAAGCGCATGCAGCGTGGCGGCGGCGTCGGCCGAACCTCCGCCAAGGCCAGCGCCCGCGGGAATGCGTTTCACGACCGAGATCGCGGCGGACGGATTCTCGATCCTCATCCGCTTCGCGAGTTTCATCGCCGCGATGTAGACGAGGTTCTTCTCGAGCGGAATATCACCGCAGCCTTCGACGGAGACACCCGTGCCAGGACGTACGGTGATGTCGTCATGAAGAGAAACCGGTAGAACGATGCTCTTGAGCTCGTGATAACCGTCGGGACGCTTTCCGAGGATTTCAAGGGTCCAGTTGATCTTCGCATGCGCCTTGCGAGTGACGGTATCGCCTTTCAACACATGCACCCCGCAGATGCCCTTGGAAAGTCCCGCACGGACGAGCGCGTATTTCCGCGAGCCGTCCGGATAGAAGAGAATCGCGCCTCCGTCCAGGAACCGCACCCAGTTGTCGATCGTGAACTTCTCCACCGCCTTGCGCGCGGCGAGAAAGGCCGCGATGTAGCAGTCGTGAGTTGTAACAATGAAGAGTCTCTTGGTAAAGCGCTCGATCAACCACTTCTCCAAGGCATCCGTCGCAGAGTAGAGATTCTTGAATCCGCGCTGTTCTCCCTTCTCGAAATACTCGAAGTTCGCCTTAAAGAAATTCCCGGGTTGGAAGATCTCCAGCACTTCGGCAGGATCGTCATAGTAGAAGGATCCGTTACCGAGCAGATCGTCGCTGGGAATGAGTTTTTCCTCCACCTCTATTCCCATCCCTTCGGCAATCAGCTCCGCGGTCATCACGGTGCGCCGGAGCGGCGAAGCGTAGAACTGAACGTCATCTTTGAATTCGGCGAGGATCTTGCCGAGTTCGCGTGCAGTGCGCACTCCTTCGTCCGTCAGGGCAAGCGCATCGCCAAAGGTCGGATCGTCCGGATCCATCTTGGGACGCTCCGCGTGACGCACCTGCAGAATGCAACGCGCGCCTTTGCGGATTTCGTCCTTCAGTTCCTCAATCGACATCTCATTCACGAGAGCTTCCCTCCTCTGTACCACTACAACTTCCCACTACCACTGATTCCCTACCCTCACTTTTCCACAAAACCGAGTACGCCGCAGTCTGGTCCTACGTAATAGGAACCCTCGATCGCCTTATGGACATAGTCCTTGGCGCCCTTGACCGCGGCGGAAACGCCGCGTCCGAGCGCGAATTCAGCGGCAAGTGCGGCGGCGAGCGAGCAGCCGGTGCCATGGGTGGAAACCGGATTCGCGATCCATGGCGCACCGAACCGCTCGATTCCATGTCCGTCGAACAGCACATCCACCGCGGCGGAATTGTCTCCGTGTCCGCCTTTCACGAGCACTGCGCAGCCGAACTTTTCATAAAGCCGCCGTCCGAGCTGCTCCGCCCACTCCACATTCGCCGCGCGGCCATCGCCACAGACCCCAGCAAGAACCTCCGCCTCTGGCAGATTCGGGGTGATGAGCGTCGCCAGCGGCAGCATCATCTCCTTGATGATCTCCACGGTCTCGTCACTGACCAGCTTCGCTCCGCTCGTCGCGATCATCACGGGATCGATCACCTTGGCGATCTCGGGATGCTCGGAAAGTCGTTCTGCAATGACCTCAATCGACGCGGGATCGGCGAGCATGCCGGTCTTGAGCGCCTTGATCGAATACACACCGAGCACGGCATCCAGCTGAGCGGCGACGAAATCGGCGGGAACCGGATGAATCGCGGAAACCCCGAACGGATTCTGCGCGGTCAACGCTGCGAAAACGGTGCAGCCGTGGAGTCCGTAAGCGTGGAAGGCTCGCAGGTCCGCCTGCACTCCGGCATTGCCGCCGGAATCCGAACCTGCGATAGTGAGACAACATGGGCGAATCATAGTTAGAATTAGGTTTTAGGCGAATCAAACTGTACCAATGAGACTTATAGCGCAGCATGAGAATTATAGCATATCTGCTTGTGAAAGTTCATAAGTAGGATAATCGGCATACCAGTCAAGCGACCCCTCGATGCCCTTGTCCTTGAATGCCGCGAGAAGCTCGAGACGGTGTCCCTCGCCCTTCACGGCGCGTTCCATGTGCACGGTCTCCGGCTTCACCGCCATGATGAGCGACGTCTCCTGCACGTGGACTCTCTTGATTTGATCAGATGCGGTAGAAATCCTCCCACCCCTTGCGCGGGGCGGGGCCCTTCAGGAAATACGAGGCGTACTCGTCGCCGACGATCTCGTTCTTTACGGGATCGAATTCGATCGAACGGTTCACGCGCTGCGCGATGTTGCCGAGCGCGAAGAGCTGCGAGATCCTTCCTCCGATGGAGAACGGCGAAGTCGTCTTCACCTCACCCTTCACCGCCCGGATGAAGAGACGGTAGTGGGAATCACCCTCCTTCGGATAGTCCGGCAGCTTCGCGTCATAATCGCCGACGCGGTGAAGCGGATGACAGTGGGATAGCGACTGCCACACCGTGCCGTCCTTCTGATACATCTCCTTGCCGGGGAAGAGCTTCTTGCGCTTCGCTTCCGATTCGACGTTCGCGGAATTCGCGGGAATCCCCCACGGCTGATCGTAGACGAATCCTTCGGGCAGCTCGGGATGATTGTCCATGCCGTCGAACCAGTTGAGTTCGATCTCGTCGTGAAGCGCGTTCTTCGGGAAGAGCATCCTGAGCGTCACCGCACACGGATAGCAGAACTGGTTCCAACCCTCGCACTTCTTCAGTTCGATTCGCGTTGGCAGATCGCCCTTCAGCAGGAACTCGTGGACGCAGTCCAGCGTGTGCGCGCCCCAGTCGCCGAGACAGCCGCAGCCGAAGTCGTACCAGCAGCGCCATTCGCCGCACATGTAGGCGGACGAATACTCGTGATAACGGGCGGTCCCGAGCCAGGTGTCGTAATCGAGCGTCGCGGGAATGTCCTCGCCGACCGGGTACTCGAAGATATTGCCGCGGTACTTGTGCCAGCGGCGCTCGTTGTTCATATGGACGTTCACCTTGAAGACGTCCTTGACGATGCCCTTCTCGAAGTACTCCTTGTGCTGGAAGTACTTGTTCGATGAATGACCCTGATTGCCCATCTGCGTGACGACGCCGTACTTCTCGGCGGCGGTCATGAGGAGCGCGCATTCTTCGAAGGTGTGCGCAAGCGGTTTCTCGCAGTAGACGGCTTTGCCGAGCTTCATCGCCGCCATGGCGGCGGGGAAGTGGGAGAAGTCGGGGATCGAGACGAGCACCGCGTCAATGTTGTCCGCCTCCTTGTCGAACATCACGCGGAAGTCGCGGTACCGAGGCACGTTCGGAAACGCCTTGATCGCCGGAAGCGTCGGCTCCGAACCCATGTCGGTGTCGCACATCGCGACAAGCTCGCAGATATCGCTCGCGTCCTTGGCGAAATCACAGTCGTTGATCTGCGGAAGCCTGCCGAGAAACTGGCGGATATCGTACCACCCCTGCTGCCCCACGCCGATCACGGCGAGACGCACCTTGCCGTTCGCGTTATACGCCTTCGGCGAAAAACAACCGGGCAGGATCTGCACCGCGCCAAACGCTCCCATCGCCTTCAAGAAGTTTCTTCTGTCCATATCTCAACCGCCAACTACATCTACATCTAACCCTATAACCAAGCCTTACAATTCCTTGATCTTCAGATTGCAGAAGGAAACTGTCGAATCGCTGTGATCCTGCAGGAGGATACGTCCTTCGAGAATCTCACCCCAGTCCTGCGGATTGCCGTCCTTGTCCTTGCCCCAGGTCGCGTACTTCGACGCCTTCACGAGCGTCTTGAACTCGGGCGTGAAGCGCGTGTACTCGAGCACCTTGACGCCGTTGAGCCAGTGCTCAACCTTCGCGCCCTTCGCGACGATGCGTCCCGAGTTCCACTGTCCGACCGGCTTCATGACCTCGTTCGCCTTCGGCGCGGCGACGATGTCGTAGAGCGCCGCAAGCTGACGGTTGCCGTCCTTGCCCTTGTTAAAGTCGGGGTGTCCAGCTTCGAGGATCTGATATTCCTCGCAAGTGCCGCCGTTCTGAGTCTCGTCATAGAAGTACTTGACACCAGAATTCGCCTTCGCCGTGACCCGGAAGTCGAAGCGCAGGTCGAAGTCGCGGTATTTCCTCGCGGTGACGATGTCGCCGCCGCCGCCGAGCTTCTGGTCTTCGGGCGGGAGCGGGAACCAGTTGCCGTCATCGGTGATGCCGTTCACGGGACGCATCGTGAGCGTGTCGTCGGCAATCACCCAGCCCTTGGCGGGCGGCGCCTTGCAACCGCTCTTGACCGCAAGCCACCCGTCCAGCGTCTTGCCGTCCCAGAGAAGCTTGAAGCCCTCGGCCTTCTCGGCGTCCGTCAGCGTATTCGCACCATCGGGTGCGGGCTGCATCTTCGCAGGCAGCTTGATCGCATCCGCGACACCGCGATAATAGCCGAGCGATTCCGCAAGGCCCATCGCGTTATTCTCGAAATCGGTCTCGTACTCGATATGGCAGACGCCGGTATAGCCGGCTTCGGCGAGCGCACGGAAGACGGACGGAATATCGAGGTCGCCGCGGGGTCCGGGCACGGCGAAGTTGCCGGGGAATCCATTGGCGTCCTTCTTCAGCAGGATGTTCTTGATGTGTACATCGTAAATACGGTCGGCGTAGGCCTTGATCGCGGCGTAGGTGTCGGACCCAGCGCGGCGGTCGTGTCCGATATCGAAGCAGAAGCCGATGCGACGGTCACGGTCCTTGATGCGGTTCCAGACGGACTGGGCGGTAGGAAAGAGATTGGGAATGTCCGGTCCGTGATTGTGGATCGCATAGACCATGTCATATTCCTTCACGAGCTTCTCGATGACGTCCAGCATCGAGTCCGACTCGCGGCGGTTCGGACCCCACTGGTCCTTCTCTCCCGCGGGCACCTCGTAAGGAACGCCGACTATCACCTTGACTCCGAGCTTCTTCGCGAACTCGAACTGCTTGCGCACGGTCGCCTCATCCTTCGCATACAGGGGTCCGGTCGCGTCACAAACCACGCCGGCCTTCTCAAGCTTCTCCTTGAACGCGACGATTTCGGCGTCGGTCGCGTCATAGGAAATGAAGAAATCCTTATGGCAGAGACTGTGGCAATCAATCTGCTGCATGATGGAGAGCCCCTTGTCGAGCCCCACCTTGCAGAAGGTGAATCCGGCGATACCGATTTTGAAGGGAACCGCGGCGCAGAGCGAACCGGCCGCGAAGAGCGAACACACGAGAATTGTATTTTTCATAAGAATATTATATCATTTTTCTCGACTGTCAGTCCATGAAGAAATGCTCTTTAATCCACGTAACGGAAGACGATTCGTCACGAATTACCAGACAGCCTGTCCATGAAGGCATCGACCGCCGATGAGTCCGAGGAGTCCGGACCGTTTCGAGAGCCTCTGCACGAAGATGCCTCACCAATAATCAAAGGACTATAATCATCAGACCACAAGACGAAGCGGACTCCCAAGGCGACGTGCCTTCGCAGAGCCAAATTCGGGTGGTATTCGCAATCACATAGCCGAACGCATTCTCCGGAGGATTGAGCGCAGCCCAATCGCCCTCGGCGCACTTCTTCTTAAGCGTTGTCGCAACACCTTCCCAGCCTGCCTGATCCATGGCGAGGGACACCGTAAGCCGACGATCGGTCACGCTGCCATTAAAATCCTTCAACGCATCATTCATTGCGTTCGCGTCGTCGATCCAAGCGGTCGGCGCCTTGCCCCAGAAGATGTAGTTCGTCGTGCTTGACCAATGGAAGGCCTTTGTCCCGATCGTGCAAGTCCCCATGAACGGAATCACGATCGACCCCGCGCCAAGATCCTGAAATGCATTGCCTCCGATTTCTCCATCACCAGATTGCGCCCCCGGCATATTCGTCGGCAGCACGGCATCGAAAACGCACCCCTTCGTTGTGCTCTTGTAAAACGCCCGCTCATTCCAACACAAAGAACATCTGCGCGCAATCGGACTTTACAGCATTGGCGTATATTACTCATTGGACGTGGTCCTTTTGTTAGCAAC